>CASEPJ010000134.1 GCA_949289715.1 uncultured Clostridia bacterium | reverse complement strand
GTCCTGCAGGTGCAGACGGAGATACAGGTCCGACAGGCCCCACCGGCGACACGGGTCCGACAGGCCCCACTGGTCCGACAGGTCCCGCAGGAACATTAACTCCCGGAGCCGCCGTTTCGGACGTTAGTACGGGAGCTCAAACAAGTGAACTTGCAACTTCCTTTAACGAATTATTGGCTTCGTTAAGAAGTGCCGGCGTAATAAGTACCTGATTTTTATAAATGCATTGGTTATACCGCAATAGATTGCATTTTACGAATATAAATTAAATATTTGCATCGAAAACGGTGTAATACCTATTTTGGTATTACACCGTTTATTTTAATTATTTTGTAGATTTAAAGGATATTATTTTATTTAATATTTTTTAAAAATATTAATTAGGGTTTTCTTGCCAATTGTAAATCAATAATGTCATTTATAATTATATTACCGCCATTGTTATTAATCGCTGCTTCAATTTTAGCAAAAAAACTCTTTTCTTATATTTTCTTCAATTGCTATATGATCTGAATATGTTCCAAGAAGTTTAATATATTCTTTTGCAGAAAATATGCAATTCCGATTAAATAATTTATATTTGTTGTCCCAAAAACCATATTTACTTGCAATCATTGCCCATTTATTAGCCTGTTGTTTTGTATATTCAAATATTTCGCTAAGTTCTTTATCGTAATATTTATAATAATATTGGTCATAAATTACATCCATCTCTTGTGCAAGTCAAAAATTTGTTTTATCTCGATACGGATGATTAGCAAAACGTGCAAATGCACCTCCTCTTTTCAACATGGAAAATACTTTGCTATACCTAATATCTCAGGTATCCAATGAAATGCAGAAGCGGAAAAGACTAAATCAAAGGCTTTATCCTCAAAAACCGTATCTTCGAATTTACCTGTAATTACCGAAAAATTTTTATACTTTTTAAATTTATTTTTTAATAATTCAGAAAAATTTTTTCCATATTCTACTGCAGTCAATCGGCATACCGTCTTTAAAATTGAAGCTGTTGCCTTTCCGCTGCCACTTCCTATCTCCACCACATTACAATTTTTTTAATAGGAATATAATCAAACAAAGTCAGGTAAAGTTCTTTTACATATCCGGGGCGGAATTTTTCATATGCAGACGCTACTGTATCAAATGTACATTTCAATTCTTTTGCCAAAAGCATAACTCTTTCTCCGTATTCTAGTCGGTTTACATTAAAAATTTTACTTTTTTTTGGATATATTTGATTACAGTCCAAAATTTTCCTTATTCTTATCTTTATTTGATATATTGTTATTTAACTTAAAACGAATAATAATTTAAAACTCTACATAAAAAATATATCCATTTTTTATAAAACCTTAAATTATTTATTTTGAAAACATAATTTTTTCGCTGTTAAACATTTTTGCCAAAATCACAACAAGCAAAACCGAATATAAAATATTAGAAAAAATCGTAATAACTACATTTAAAATATTTGCATTGAAAGAAAATATACCGCTCATTGCCTGAGATGAATTGAACAAGGGAATAAAATAAATAAATACATTATCCGCTATGGTGGAGGCAAACATTGAACTTACTCCCATAATCATTACAATAATCATCAAAGGCATAATTAACGTCGAAGCTTCCTTAACGCTTTTAGCATATGCAGATATTATCGATATTAATGAAATCATAATTAAAACGCTCGAAAGCAATATACCAAGAAGCATTAAATAATCGCCTACATTATATACGCTAATATCCATACCTTCCATACTCGAACCGTATAATTTCGGCAATGATAAAATTGTTCCTAAAAAACTGGAAATTCCGCTTAATAAAGCAATGACGCTTAGTGCCAAAATTTTGCCTATTGCAAGCTCGCTTCTTTTTATGGGGGTTACAAGCAATGTGGCAATAGTCCCCCTTTCTTTCTCACCGGCTATCGATTCCGGAGCCACCGCCATGCAACCGCTAAACATAAATATCATTATAAGCATGGGTAAAAGCATGGAAAACATTTGACCGGTAACATCTTTTTGAGAAGCAAGGTCATGTTGTAAACCGCCTGCATTTATATCGAATTTATTTGACATCGTGCTTTCAAAAGTATCTAATAAAGACACTACCGTACTGTAAGCCGACTGCGATTCAGTTTTTGTGGAATTATAAAATATTTCTACATTAGGAGCAACAGCTCCGCTTACGGTAGAATCGTAAGAATTTATAGTTTCCATAAAGTCTTTAGGAAAAACAACAAGACAATCGACCTGTTTGTCTTCTATTGACGTTTTAATATTTTCAATTTCATTTTCTGAAATTTCTACAAATTTAAAGTTTTTGAGCTGTTTAAAATAATTTTCATTTAGCTCTTCGGGCATATCATACACATAAACGGTATATATGTAATTATCGTCCGCTTCGAAAAGACTGGTTAAACCGTCCCCCATAAACGAATAAATCAAATAAATTAAAAGGCCGGGTAATATGAGGGTGGTTAAAACCATTCTGCTGTCTTTAAAAAAACGTAAAAATTCCTTTTTAATTATGGTTAATATATTTTTCATAGTATTTCACCCGCCTCCGATTTCATTGCTGCATAAATATCGAAGAACACGTCTTCTAACGGTCTTCCATTAGTAACGGCATTTAATTTATCGCATACCGCCATTTTTCCGTCAATTATAATTCCCACTCTGTCGCAGATTTTTTCCACAAGACTGAAAATATGGGTGGAAACTATTATACTTTTGCCCTCTTCTTTTAATTCTTTTAAAAAGTCGGTAACCGTCTTTGCGGTGAGAACATCCAACCCGTTGGTGGGTTCGTCGAATATAATAATATTGGGATTATGTACTATTGAAATTACCAAAGATAATTTCTGTTTCATACCGGTAGACATATTTGCAACTTTAACCTCGGCAAATTTATCTATCCCGAAGCGTTTAAATAAATATTCTTTTCTTTTTTCTCTGTCTTCTACCGAAACGCCGTGCAGTTCACTGAAAAAATCAAATAAATAATTGGGTGTAAAAAAATCTTCCAGTTTAAGTTCGCTTGTTAAAAAGCCGATTTTTTTACGCACTTCATCGCTTTGCTTGGATACGCTTAAACCGTCTATAAATGCATCTCCAGAATCGGGTTTAATCAATGTTGCCAAAATCCTTAACGTAGTCGTTTTACCTGCTCCGTTAGGGCCAAGCAAACCGAAAATTTCACCTTCATAAGCACTAAAGCTCAATCCGTTAACTGCCACTTTGTACTTAGAATTGCTTTTTTCTATTTTTTGCTGTTTGGCAGATAAAATAAAAGTTTTTTTAATATTTTCGACTTTTAAAATTTCCGACATAATGCTCCTTTTAAAAACTCATAAATTTTTTTAATTTGAATTGTACTTTTTCATTATACCATAAATTAATAAAAATCAATATAAAATTTCTAATCGTTTTATAAAAAAATACTTTATTTTATTTAAATTAACATTTTTTAATAAATATTAATTTATAAAATTATAATATAAAATAAATGTAAAAATTCAAATAATAAAAACTTTATGCAAATAAATATTTGAACGAAGAATTTTTATATTAATTAAACAATGAATAAATTTTAATTAAAGTTTATTTAAAATGCGGTTGTCATAAATAGATATTCAAAAAAAAAGTAAAATTATCAAATTCTGCCAATTCATTAAAAAAATATTAAACAAAAAATATTATGCAATACATTTTTAGAAAAAAAATTAAACTATAGAAAACGGCTTATTTAAGCCGTTTTCTATAAATTTTTTAATATTTTATTTAGGTAAAATTATTTTTATGGTTATTAAAGTTATCTTATTATTTCGGTTACCGTATAGCCTATATCTTCGATACATTTTTTAATAGTTTCGTCAGAAACTTCTTTTTTGCAAGTTAAGTTAGCTTTCTTTTCCTCCAAATTTACTTTTGCTTTTATACCGGAAATAGAATTTAAAGCTTTCTCAACCCTTGCACTGCAATGTTGACAAGTCATACCGTCAATTAAAACCGAAATTTCATTTACATTTTTTTTAATACCGAACATATATTCACCCCGTTTAACATTAGATTTATATTTTATAATATTATTATAGACCTTATAAATAAAAATGTAAACCGCTTTTTAATACGATAGTTAAATTATATATCCAAATATTTATGAAATTAAAAATCCATATGAATTTTTTATATCGGGTTTATTGTATTTTCAATAAATTAATATATTATTTTTTTATCATATTAAATAAAACCATAACGATATTTTTATATTTCAATCAATCTTTTATATCATTTTTGCGGCAGCAATTTACACAATTACTACAACCGTCGCAACCGCAACAATTCTTTCCTTTTTTTCTTCTTACTATATTAAAAATTATTGTAAATGCAACTATTCCTATTGCTGCAGCCAATACTATAATTTCAATAGCTTTCATATATTCTCCTTATTTTCAAAATTTTATGATTTAAATTTTTCAATATGTGAAATATGATTTTTATTTTTTTTGTTTTTATAAACAAATAATAAAATTACTAATGTCAATACCAACACACTAACAAGCAATGCCGCCCACCAACAAACGCTGATTAATGTTCCGAACCAATATACTACGGCCGAAGTAACATATGCACTCAAAAGCCAGAAACCTATGGCAGCCCATGTCCTTTTTCCGCTACCCATTTCCCCGTAAATTGCAGCAACCATTGCCATACAGGGAACGCTTAATAAATTAAACACCATAAAAGAGAATGCCGCCGCCGGAGATAGAGAAGCAATCATTGCGGCAATAGGTAAATCTGCCGTAATTTCCATTTCGAGAGGATCTTCGCTCATACCGCTTAATGTTCCCATAGTTGCTATTACCATTTCTTTGGCAATTAACCCTGTAACTATAGCGACGGAAAATTTCCAACCGTTTTCTCCAAACACAAAACCTAACGGATAAAAAACATATTTTATTACATTGCCTATTTTTGCCAGCATGCTGTTCTCAATGCTTACCATACCGTTCCAAAACTCAAAATTAAAATTGGACAAAAACCAAATTATAATTACGGCACCGGCTATAATTGTTGCAGCCTTAAATAAAAAGTGTTTTAATTTACCCCATAGATGAATCATAGTGTTTTTGAATTGAGGTCTATGATAAGCCGGCAATTCCATTATAAAGGGAGAAGTTTCTCCTTTATAAATCAATTTTTTTAATATCAAAGCAGCAATAATTGCAACCACGATACCTATAAGATAAACGGAAAAAACAATTAAATCACCAAATTGACCGGCAAACATTATTGCTCCGAATGTTGCCCATATAGGTAATTTTGCCCCACAGCTGAAAAAAGGAGCTATTAGCATAGTCAAATTGCGTTCTTTATCGTTTTCCAATGTTTTTGTGGCAATAACGCCGGGTACACCGCAGCCAAAACACATTAAAAGAGGCATAAAGGCTTTACCGGAAAGGCCGAATTTTCTAAATGCTCTGTCCATTATAAAGGCAACCCTTGCCATATAACCGCTGTCTTCTAAAATAGAAAGGAATAAAAACAGCAGCAAAATTTGAGGAAGAAAGCTGAAAATAGAATCCAATCCGCTGAGTAGTCCGTCGCAAATTAAACCGGATACCCAGTCTGGCGAATTTTCGAGCAAGCCATTGGCAAGTTCTATCAAACCGCCCGTAAGCCATCCCATCCAGGACTGCAACCAAACTCCCAACGAAGGCAATCCTCCTCCCGCATCGATTCTTAATATATTACAAAGCCAATCTGCGTTTATTTCTAAACCGTAAAGTTTGTTTAAATAAAGAAAATCTTCACTGAAAGTTATGTGAAAAACAGCAAACATAATGACGAGAAATATGGGAATACCCCAGATTTTATGAGTCATTACTCTGTCTATTTTGTCCGAACGGCTCAATATTTCTTTAGAATGTTTTTTAACTGTATTTTTAAAGGTTTCGCTTATGTATTTATATCTTAAATCCGCAATCACTCCTTCTAAATCTTCTTTCGAAAATTGTTTTTTCATATTTTCTATTTCCATTGCCTGTTTGGGATATAATTTTATCGTTTTATCGTCGTTTTCCAATAATTTTATTGCGTTGAAAAGCAAATTGTTTTTATTTTCCTTGCTTAAAAGCATTTTTGCATCTTCAATTAACGGCGCAATAAAACTTTTTGACAATACCGAAAAACCATCCCTTTTAATTTTTGCAGTACGATAAGCTGCTTCCATAAGCTCTTTTATATTTTCTTTTTTTAATGCACTTATTTTAACAACGGGAACGTTAAACGCCTTTTCTATATCGCAAGTATTAATTTCGATCCCGTTTGTTTCGGCGGCATCAATCATATTTAAAGCAATAACCAAAGGAACGTTAATTTCTATAAGCTGAGTTGTAAGATAAAGATTTCTTTCGAGATTTGTAGCATCTACTATATTTATTACGCAATCGGGGTTCTCGTTTAATAAATAATCTCTTGAAATTATTTCTTCGGGAGAATAGGGGGATAACGAATAAATACCGGGTAAATCGACTATGTCGACTTTTTCTTTTAATTTTTTATATACTCCTTCTCTTTTGTCTACCGTAACTCCAGGCCAATTCCCGACATGTGCGGAACTTCCCGTAAGTTGGTTAAACAATGTGGTTTTTCCGCTATTAGGATTCCCTGCCAAAGCAAACTTCATTTTACACCTCCATTATAACTTTTTCAGCTTCCGTCTTTCTTACGGTAAGTTCATACCCTCTGAGATTAATTTCTATAGGATCTCCCAAAGGTGCGACTTTACGCATAATAATTTGCGTACCGGGAGTTACACCCATATCGTATAAACGTCTTTTTAACTTTCCTTCTGCAAAAATTTCTTTTACCGTCCCGCTCTCACCGGGAGAAAATTCATGTAAAAATTTTTTCATTTAAACCTCCTTTTCAATTGACTAAAATTTTCATTGCAAGTTGGCGGTTTATAGCCAATCTGCTCTCTTGCACTTTTAAAATAATATTTCCGCCCGTTTCAAAAAGCAGAATTAAATACACACCGGGAAAAATTCCTAAATTTTCAAGATGTTTTTTTATTTTATCCTCTGCAATTACCTTAATAACTTTAACTGTTTTGCCTTGCGGCGCAATATTCAACGGCATATTTTTTCCTCTTTTTTAACAAACATTTCATATAATTTTTCCAAATTGTTTTTACTCATAGCACAAACGATATTAAAAGAATCGACTTTTGCCAAACCGCTGCTGCATTTTAACGACTCGACGAGTCTTTCCGCTATGTAATCTGCACACTGTTTAAAATATTTATAAAGGTCATACCCGTATTCCGTTAAAATTATTTTCCTTTTTTCGTCTTTCTTTGCATAGTTTTTTAAAATCAATTTATCTACTGCACGACAGGCGCTGACTTTAGATACACCCATATAATTCGACAGTTCTGTAATACTTACCTCTCCTTTTTGCGACAAGGTATTAATATAATGTAAATATTTTAACTGTGAGTAAGTTATTTTAACATTATCCATTCAAAACCTCTTTAACAATGTTCGCATATGCGAACCTTGTGTGAAAAAAATTTTTTTAAATTTCAAATTTTTTAATTTTTTTTACCATAATCAATATTATTATATTATCCGATAATATTATATTACCTCAATAGTTCGCATATGCGAACATTATGACAAAAATAAAAAAAGATTTTCTCTTTTTTTACGTTTAAATTATATAATATTTATTTTCGAGTGTCAAGAATTAGCTTATGCTAACTTTTTTAGAATTTTTTTAAAATTTAGAATTAAAATAATTTAATATTATCTTTAATTATAT
>CASEPJ010000133.1 GCA_949289715.1 uncultured Clostridia bacterium | reverse complement strand
TTTATTTTTACCTTGATTTTTTTATTTCAATATTATAAAATATTAAAAAACCGTTAAGGAGGAAATAATGAAAAGAAAAATTTATGTAGTTAGCACTACGCATTGGGACAGAGAATGGTATTCTACATTCCAACAATTCCGCTTTAGGCTTGTTAGAATGATGGATGATTTAATTGAAAATATGGAAAAAGATCCTGAATTTAAATATTTTCATATAGACGGTCAAACTATTGTTTTAGACGACTATTTAAAAATAAGACCGCAAAACAAATCTCGTTTGGAAAAACTAATTAAAGACGGAAGAATATCTATCGGTCCGTGGTATTGTATGCCGGATGAGTTTTTAATAAGCGGCGAAGGATTAATTCGCAATTTACAAAAAGGACGCAAAGTATGCGATTCATTCAATGTCGAACCTTGCAAAAACGGTTATGTGTGCGATATTTTCGGGCACAATACTCAAATGCCCCAAATATTTAAAAGTTTCGGTATGAAATCGGCAGGTTTGTTCAGAGGTATCGGTTCATTTAAAAAAGATACTTTCCTTTGGGAAGGTGCTGACGGAACTCAGATATTGACCAACAAATTTTCGGAGTACTACAATTATTCGGAATTTTATTTTATATGTCGTGCTCCATTTGAGCAAAAAGATTTCGATACTGAACAATTAGTAAACGATTTTAAAGCATTTTATTCGGAATTCAAACATACTTTTGCAAACGATTCGGTTTTACTTTTAGACGGCGTAGATCATATCGATATGGAACCGCAAATACCGAATATATTAAAAGTTTTGAACGAAAATATAGAAGATTTAGAGTTTGTTCATTCTAATTTAGACCAATTCAATGAAATCATAATAAAAAATGCCGACAAATTAGATGTTTTAAAAGCTCCATTATATACAATTGCTACCGAAATGAATTCCAATACGGTACTTAAAAACGTATTATCCAGTATGGTCCATTTAAAACAGGCAAATGATTATTGCGAAACCAACCTCTCTCTTGTAGCAGAACCTTTAGACTTGTTTACGAATACTGCACGGAAATATTATAAATACGACAAAAATTTCAGAAGCGCTTCTCCCCGTTGCGATTATTTTAATGAGGCTTGGTCGTATGTAATAGAAAACCAACCTCATGACTCAATATGCGGCTGTTCTATAACCGAAACGCATATGGATAACGAATTTAGATTTAAATAGGCAAAAGAAATCATCGATTTGATGAAAAAAGACGCAATAGAGGAATTGACGCAGGTTTTAGACACTACGGGCAACAATAACGATGGAGCGCTGATTTTATACAATCCTTCACAAATGCCCATTTCAGGCACTAAAGAAATACTATTTCAGATAGAGAACTCTAAACAAAAAGCATTTTTACGAATTTACGACGAACATAATAACGAAATTCCTTACGTCATATCGGATGTCTCCAACGACATTATAAGAGTGGCCCCTATGCGCTCGTTAATAAAAATGCCCGAAGTAACAAATTATATTTTGTCTTTAAAACTCGATATACCCGCTTATACCGTTAAAGTTTTAACGTATAAGTACGAAAATCCCAATGCTCGTATTGCCGGTAAAGCTATCAATAAAACATTTCCTCACAGGTATTTAGGCAGTATGAAAACCGAGTTCAATAAGATAGACAACGGTAAATTAATTATAGAAATCAAAGAAAACGGAACATTAAAAATCACCAATAAACAGACAGGTAAAATTTACGACAATGTATTAACATATGAAAATTCAGCCGATATGGGCGAAGGATGGAATTATTACCAGCCGCTAATAAATACCAACTATCTTTCCACCGCTGCAACATCTTCCATAGGCTTTGAAGTAGACAGCCCGGATTTTATTAAAATTCATATACACACAACAATGCAAATCCCATTAACTTCCGACAATAAAAAAAGGTGTGAAGAATTTAAACCCTACGAAATAGACACCTTTGTAAAAGTTTTCAGAGATTCAACGCAAATTAATGTAAAAACCATAGTAAACAACAGGCATTTCAACCATAGATTAAGAGTTTTGATTCCCACCCATATTAATTCCGACGAATTTAAAACACTTACTCCTTTTGATTTTTGCAAATGGAAAGTTATAAAAAACGATTGGCAAAATACTATGGAAATAGAAACAGGCGTAACACCAAACCAAGGAGCGCTAGCCATAAAAGATGAAACAGATTTATTTGCCATTTACAATAAAGGTCTCTACGAATCAGCAGTTTTCGATACGCCCGATAAAATCGTGGCATTAACGCTTTACCGCTCTTTCCCTAACGAAGTAGGAAGATATACCTCCGGCATGGGAAAAATGCAAAAGAAAATAGAAACCGAATATGCTTTGGACTTTAATGTTTCCGATTTATCAGACAGTGAAATAATAAAAAAATGTTATGCATTTAAAACCGATTTAATTTCATTCACTACAGATAAAATTCATAGCGGAGTTTACAATAAGGAAAATACATTAATAAAAATCAGTGGAAATGCCGTTATTTCCTCGCTTAAAAGCGATGTAATCTGCCGAGATAACGATAAACTTAACGTTTTGAGGATATTCGATGTGGACGGAGGCTCAAACGGTACGATTGAATTCAATTCTCCCATTAAAGAGGCGTATTTGCTTGATTTAAAAAACGATAAAATTGAAAAAATCTCTGTTTCTAAAGGAAAAATCAATTATAAATTAGAATCGAAAAAAATAATGTCTATCGGTTTTAAATTATAAAAACAATTTAATAATTTTCAACAATATATATAAATTAATAAACAAATATAATATATATTACACAAAATAAATTAAAAAAAGGGAATAAAATAATTCCCTTTTTTT
>CASEPJ010000132.1 GCA_949289715.1 uncultured Clostridia bacterium | reverse complement strand
TTATTTAACCAAATTTATAAGATTATCGTATGTTCCCGGGAAGAAAAGGAAAATTACTATAAGTGCCATTAAAGCCAAAAATATAATTTTAAAAATTAAATTTCTTTTTGAAATTGCTTCAAGACCTACAACACCCACTAATGCAAGCGAACCGTAAGTTCTTAAAATTTCCAAAATATTCATAATTGTTCCTTCGGGAATAAAATTGAAATTAGCGTCTACTATAAGTAAAGCATAAGTAATAACTAAAACAACGGCTAAAATTTCTCCTAAAATGTCAAATAATTTTTCAGATTTTTTAAACATTATTAACCTCCTTATTGCTTAACGGCATATTGTCATTTTAACAAAGATAATTTTTTTTGTCAATATATTTCTTTATAATTAAGTAAGTAATAAATTTACATTTTTTCGGGACATTGAATACCTAAAAGAGATAATCCGATTTTAATTGTGCTTGAAACCGCCTTAGTCAGTGAAAGTCTGGCTTTTGTTAGAGATTCGTCTTCCGAAATAATTTTATTGTCGATATAAAATTTATTGAATTCTTGTGCGGTCTCCAACAGAAAACGAGTAATTATATAAGGTTCTCTGCGTTTTGCGGATTCTTCAATGACGGCAGGAAATCTATTGAGAGTTTTTATTAAACTGTAACTTGAATCGTCAATCAATAGAGAAAAATCCGCATCGCAATTTTTATATTTTCCTTTATTTAAAACACTATTGGTTCTCGCAAACGTATATTGCAAGTAAGGTCCGCTTTCACCTTCGAAAGATAAAATTTTATCGTATGAAAAAACTATATCTTTAATTCTGCTGTTGCTGACAACAGAAAATACTACGGCACCCACGCCGATTGCTTCTGCAACCTCGTCTTCATTTTCTAAAACAGTGCCTTTTTCTCGTATTATTTGTTTTGTTCTTTTAACCGCCTCGTCTAAAACGTCTTCTAAAAGGATGAAATTGCCTTTTCTGGTTTTAATGGATCCGCTTTCTAAAGATACCATTCCGAAAGCAATGTGTTCCATGTCTTTTGCCCAATCGCAATCCATTAATTCAAGCACTTTAAACAACTGTTCGAAATGTAAATTTTGCTGATAGGCGACCACATAAAGACATTTATAAAAATCGTATGTTTTCTTGCGGTAAAATGCGGCTGCAAGATCTCTTGTCGTATAAAGGGAAGTACCGTCAGATTTAATAATTAAACAGGGCGGCAGATTGTATTTGTCTAAATTTACCACTTTGGCGTTGTTGGATTCGGTCAACAGATTTTTTTCTTCTAATTTGTCTAAAACGGGTTGCATTTTGTCTATATAAAAACTTTCTCCCGCAAATGAATCGAAGGTAACGTTTAATCTTTTGTATGTTTTTGCAACTTCCGATAAGGTTATTTTCTTAAATTTATCAAATATGGCAAGGGCTTCTTTGTCCCCTTGTTCTATTTTTTTGAACCAATATCTACCTTCGTCATCCAGAGCGGGATTTTCTTCGGCTTCTTTATGAAAACGCACATAAAGTTCTACTAAGGCGGTCAGTTTTCGTTTTTCTATATCTTCATCGTTTCCCCAACGTTTATATGCGCTTATAAGTTTACCGAATTGTGTACCCCAATCTCCCAAATGATTTACGCCTACAACTTTATACCCGAGATAATTGAATATTTTATATAGGGCAGAACCTATTGCGGTAGAAGATAAATGGCCGATATGAAAAGGTTTTGCAATATTAACCGAAGAGTAGTCTATTACTATGGTTTTTCCGTTGCCCATAGTGTTTCTGCCGTAATTTTCGGGGTCTGAAAGTATGGTGCTTAATATTTGCGTGGCATAAACTTTTCTGTCGATAAAGAAATTAAGATAACCGGAAATACTTTGTATTTCATTTAAAAAAACGAGTTTTTTACCCGAATTTATAATAGACTCTTTTATTGAATCGGCAATGGCTTGAGGAGATTTCTTTAAAATTTTAGAAAATTTAAAACAAGGCAGACAAAAATCGCCTTTCGTTGTATCGGTTGAAACGGTTAGAGTTTGAGCAATTTCTTCTTTTGTTATTCCCTCTAAATTTATGAGATTGACAATTTCGTTAAAAAAATCCATAAGTACGTTCCTTTTTGTATTTTTTTTAATATTAAATAGCATAAAAGCAGAATTTTATATGCTTTAAAATAAAAATTAATAAAATTAATTTATCTATTAATCGATGATTGTTTTAAATTTTTTTGCATTATTTACATTCAATATTAAGTACCGATATAATGTTAAAACATATTATTACAATAAATCAATGGTATATATTTGGAAAGTTACTTAATAATTTTAATTGATTATTTTGCTTTAAGAATATAATTTTAGCACATAAACTTATAAAAAGCAAATTTATTTAATTGATAATATGTTTTAATTTTGTTATAATTATAACATTCGACAAGAGGTGTGATAGATGGAAGTTAAAAACGATGTTAAAGATTTGCAAAAGCGTATGTTAAAAGTGGCAATACTGACGGGAGTTATGATAATTCTCTGTATCGTTTACAGATTTTTTCTTTATGACAGTCAGCAAGGCTTTTTTTATTTTATGGTAGGCTCGGTTATTATAGGATGTATAGCTTTTATATATATTTCCACAAAAACAAAGGAAAAGGTTTTATTTAAAATTACCGATGAAGGAATAGAATTTATAGAAGGCAAATTTCCCGAAATGGTGAAATTCGATCAGATTATCAGATTGAGATGCGATGCCATGGTGGGGCTGTTTAAAGCTAAAGACAAAGAATTTGCAAATATAGAATCTTTCGCCAATAAACCGCCTATACCTAATTTAGGGGGAATTTTAAGATTCGACACGGTGAACGGTTTTCATGATTACGAAAATGTAGCCAATGTAATGGAAGTAGTGGTTAAACTCTTGCCTCATTTGAAAAAAACGCCTATAGTTACATATTCGTTGGGGAAAAAAGAGGTGAAATATACCTATTTAAAAAAGCGTAACCCCAATGAACCGATTGAATTTTATATTCCTAAAGCAGAGCAGTTAAACGATAAAGCAAAAAAAGAGAAAAGGAACAAAGATAATTTAAAAAACTCGAAAAAATCCGATGACAGCGATATTTTGCAAACTGACGAGAGGGAAACGGAAGAAAAAGAGAGCGAAATAAAACAATAAAGAACATTTATTTCGATTATAAATTCATTCAGTCTTTAATAAAATTGCCGTAGAATTTAGTTTTGCGCCATAATTGCCTTAGGGGAGAATCGCCCTCTTTTAAAATCATATCTCCATTTATATCGAAAATTTTGGTACAGTAGTCGTGATCGAAGGTATCCCACCCGCAATTTCCGCTTTTTATAAAATCCGCAAATGCAGACTGAATTCTGTCTGCCAATTTAAAAGCGGATTTTTTATTTTTATCGGTTGCAATTATGGCACGCCCCAAAGTATTTTTAAAATTTTTCATTGCAAAAATAATATCGCACGAATGAAAGGATTGCAGTCCCGAAAATTTTAAAAACGGATTAGTATAACAAAAATTATAAAAATATCCCGGGCTTGTTTCGCAATGTTTTTTCAAATACCATTCGGAGGGCATTTTTAAAAACCAGTCTCTGCCGAAAGCGGCAAGTTGTTTGTCAGAAGTGCCGTAATTAATTTTTAATTGAGATTTAATTTTATCTTCCGATTTTAAAAAATCGGCTATTTCCCTTTTGGCTGTCTTTTTTACTAAATTTAATTTAAATAATATATCTATTTCGTTTTCTACCGTTCCCATAAGTAAGGGTATTTTTGCGTTTTCTTTTTTGTTTACGCTTTCTAAGGGCGAATAGGGTAAAAAATCTCCGTCGACTACGGGCATAAAACTTTTCATACCCCAAATTCGGTAACGAGTTTTTATCAGTTTTAAAACACTAAGTTTTAATTTTTTTGTTTTCATTTCCAACAGCATGGAAATATCGGTTATTTTATTTTCTTCAAGAAACCGTTTAGCGGTTTCACGGCTGCTGTCTTTTGTATTGTAAAGAAAAGGGAAGGAAGACATAACAATGGCTTTGTCAATATATTTTTTTGTATAGGGCGAATTTATTAACGCCAGCGTACTTATAGCGCCTGCAGATTGTCCGCACAAAGTTATTTTATTTTTGTCTCCTCCAAAAAACTCGATATTTTCATATACCCACTTTAAAGCTGCCGCCTGATCTTTTAAACATATGTTGCAGTCCAACGATTTATCCATTTCAGAAAAATCAAGTACGCCGAACGCTCCCAAACGGTAATTGAAAGTAACCGTAATAATATCGTGTTTGCAAAAATTATGCCCGTAGTATATATATTGGGAACCCGATCCGTAAAGGAAAGACCCTCCGTGTATAAACACCATAACGGGTTTTAATTGCGCAGCATCGGGAGCATAAATATTTAAATAAAGACAGTCTTCATCTTCTTTTTCAAGCTGTATTTGTATTAACTGTGGGCATGTGGGAGCATATTTATCGGCTTTATAAATTCCGTCGAACATATCCGGCTCCTCGCAGACTTTAAAACGCCTTTCTTTAACAGGCGGTTTTGCGTAAGGTATTCCTTTGAAAACCATTACGTTATTTTCATATATTCCTTCTATTATGCCGTATTTTGTTTTTACTATAGGGTTTGGCTTTGTTGTTTTTCTCATATTATAATTTTAACATATTTTACGATATTTTACAACATTTTTAAAAAAATTCCGCCTTTCTTTAACAGGCGGAAAAATTTAGAACTGAAATTTTATTGTCAAACAATTAAAAATTTAAACAAATAATTTTTAATTTTAAATATTTTCTTCAGCTTTTGATGGATTTTCTTGTAATTTCAGTTCATTTTTTTTATTTTCGTGTTTGTATATTCGTATTAATATTAAAACACATACGACTATTAATACGGGAAAAACGGTAGCTGAAAGTATACCTATATTTAAAGATGTTTTTTCGGCAATCGTTCCTACAATGCCGCTGCCCGCAATGCACCCGAAATCGCCTCCCAAAGCCAAAAGTGCGAATAATGCCGTACCTCCCGAAGAATTTTTTTCTGCCGACAAACTTAAAACTCCCGGCCACATGATAGCGCCGGAAAGACCGCATAAAGCGCAACCGATGAGGGAGAGTATACTTAATTTATCCGTAAAAAGTCCGGGAATACAGGCTATAAGGTAACTGATTACACATAATATTCCGCTGAAAACTATGTATTTTTTTAAATTAATTTTTTCGCCTTTAAAGCCGAAGAACATTCTTCCCACACCCATCAGTAGGGCAAAACAGCAGGGACCTAAAATGTCGCCTAAAGTTTTTGAAACTTTTAGACCCGTTTCCGCAAAAATAGATGCCCATTGACTCATTCCCTGTTCGGCAGCTCCCGAACAAATCATTAATAAAAAGAACAGCCAAAAAAATTTATTCGATATTATTTTTTTTATAGGCACGGCTTTGCCGTCCGTTTCCAACATTCTTATAGGTACGAAGAGAAAAAGTACAGCCGTAAGTATAGGGATTATTGCCCATGCAACGGAAAGTATTTGCCAATTATCTATTCCTGCAGTTACGAAAAACAAGGCCGATATAAGTATTACTCCGGCTTGTCCCCAGCTGTAGAAAGAGTGCAACATACTCATTGAAGATGCTTTTCCGTCCGTGGGGAGAGCTTCTATCATCGGGCTGACCAAAACTTCGGTAAGTCCGCCGCCTATTCCGTAGATTATTACGGATATTAACAATCCTATGTAAGGGTCACTGAAAACAAAAGGCAGAAAAGCAAGGCAAATAAGTCCGGCTGCCGCTAAAATATTTGCCACAACCATTATAATTCTGTAACCTAATTTAACCGCTATTTTAGCGCCCAATAAGTCCACTATGAGCTGAATAGCAAAATTTACAGAAGCCAAAAGGCCGAGTTTTGCCACGCTTATTCCGAAATTTGTGGAAAACATTGCAAATAGCAAAGGTAAAAAGTTGACGATAATTGCTTGTACTATATAGCCTGCATAACAAGCATATCGAGTATGTTTATAAGTAAGTGCCATAATTTCTCCCGATGCGTTTTTAAATTTTGATATTTTTTAATTTAAGATAATTAATAAAAAAATATGCTAGTTTAATATATAGCATTAATAAAAAAATGTCAATTTTTTTAAAGGAGAATAATATAATTTTTTGCATTATTAAAAACTTGTAATAAAACAACCTTTGTGTTATACTTAAAATATAATTAAAACTGTTATACCATTAGAAAATAACTTTTAATTCTATTACAAAACTAAAATTATAAATAACGATTAAAAAAGTCGGTGAGATTTTTATGCCGTTTTTATTGTTTATAGGTGAATAAAAATCATTTATAATTCGGCGATTAAAAATAGAAATTAATAAAATATTACGGATTTTTAAATGTTTTGACGTTTATTTGACGTTTATATGAAATAATAATTATTTTTATATTTTAAATAAAGTTAGGATACACAATTTACTTATATAAAAAAAATTTTTATAAATAATGTTTAAGACGGTTTGTTTTGCTTTAGGAGAATCGATGAAAGAAATTTTGATGTTGATAAAATATTGCGAAAAACATTTAAATTTGAATAAAATAAATGAAAATTATTTTGCCAACCGCATAGCGTCGGAAATAGGGGAGGATAATTTCGAAAAAAATATATCGTTGAGAGAAATAAAAGAGGCGCAAAATTTAACATCTTGCGAAGCTTTGTTGTCCGTTTTATATGGAAAAGCAAAAGAAAACAATGTTTTAATGAATACAGATTATGAAAATTTTTGCTGTAAAATAATGGACATTTTAACCAAAAGGCCTGAAGAAATTAGAAATAAGTTTAAAAGAGATTATGCAAAAAACAAAAGACAGGCTTTTATTAATTTTCATAAATTATGTGTTGCGAATTACTACATAAAAACCGATGCAATATCGAAAAACATTAAATGGTCCTATATAAACAACGATAAATCGCTGGAAATTACCGTTAATTTATCCAAACCGGAAAAAAACAATAAGGAAACGGCAAAAAAAGCCAATGATAATTCGGGTTACCCGAAATGCATGATATGTTCGGAAAACGAAGGTTACTGCGGACACGGCGTTTACAGGCAAAATCTCAGAATTATTCCCATAAATTTAGGAAACGAAAAATGGTTTTTTCAATATTCGCCCTACGCTTATTTCGACGAGCATTTGATAGCGGTAAATGAATGCCATACTCCTATGAAAATAGATAAAAGCACTTTTATAAAATTATTGGATTTCGTCGATTTTGCTCCCTTTTATTTCATAGGTTGTAATGCGTGTTTACCCATAGTGGGCGGTTCCATATTGGCACACGACCATTTTCAGGGCGGTTTTCATGATATGCCTCTTTTTAAATGCGGAAAAAAAGTCAATCTGTCTGTTGAAAATTTTAGCGGTGAAGCTTATGTTCTAAATTGGTATAATAGTGTATTGTGTTTTGAAAGTTTTGATAGGAAAGAACTTGAAGATATTTTGTTTAAAGTAACCTTTTTTTGGGAAAATTACAGCGATTTAGATGTGGATATTATTTGTAAAACCGATGTAAGGCATAATGCCGTAACTCCTATTGTGAGAAAAGACGGTCAAAAATACATAGCCTATTTAATTTTAAGAAACAACCGCACGAACGAATTATATCCCGAAGGAATCTTTCACGCACATAAGCAATTTCACAACATAAAAAGCGAAGCTATAGGTCTTATAGAAGCTATGGGACATTTTATTTTGCCTCCCAGACTGAAAAGACAGGTGCAGATAATGTCGGATTATCTTACGGGCATCGAGTACGATTTGAATAAATTAAGCAAGGAAGATGAAATTCAGAGAGATTTTATAAGTAAGCTTCTTTTAAAATACGGCAACGATAACGATATTAATCGTGCTCGGAAATTGATTAAAAAGGAAATTTCAATAGTTTGCGAAAATATTTTGATTAATACTGCGGTGTTTAAAGATGACGAAAGCGGACGTAATGCATTTAATAAGTTTTTAAAAAAAGGGAGATTATTATGAAAAAAAATATTTTAGTTACCGGTGGCGCAGGTTATATAGGCAGTCATACTTCGGTAGAACTTATCAATGCAGGTTATAATGTTATAATTGTAGATAATCTCATTAATTCCGACATGGAAGTAATTGACAGAATAAAAGAAATAACGGGAACGCTACCTTTGTTTTATCAGATTGACATAAGAGACGAAAAAGCTTTGGATGAAATTTTTAAGATAAATAAAATAGATGCAGTAATTCATTTCGCCGGACTTAAAGCGGTGGGAGAAAGTTGTATTAATCCCGTTTTATATTACGACAACAATATAATGTCAACCTTGGTATTGCTAAAAGTAATGAAAAAGTATAATGTCGGTACTATTGTGTTTTCCTCTTCCGCTACCGTTTACGGAGAACCGGAAAGACTGCCGTTGGATGAAGATTGTGCGTTAAATCCCAACAGTCCTTACGGTAGAAGCAAATTAATGATAGAACAAATTTTAAAAGACATCTATTCGGCAAATAAGGAAATGATTGTTGTAGTGTTGAGGTATTTTAATCCCGTTGGTGCTCATAAATCCGGATTAATCGGAGAAAATCCCAAGGGAATACCCAATAATCTAACCCCCTATTTGGCAAAAGTAGCCACAGGAGAACTTAGTTGCGTAAATGTCTTCGGTCACGATTATAATACCCCCGATAAAACGGGAGTTAGAGATTATATTCATGTGTGCGATTTGGCAAGAGGACATGTTATTGCCGTTGAAAAATTATTATCTTCCGGGTATTATGTATATAATTTGGGGACGGGACGAGGCTACAGCGTATTGGAAGTTATTGCGGCATTTGAGAGAGCTTGTAATAAAACTCTTCCCGTGAAATTTACCGACAGGAGGCCGGGGGATATTGCCTCTTATTATGCATCTCCGATAAAGGCGGAAAAAGAGTTGGGATTTAAAGCAAAATATAATTTGGACGATATGTGCGCTTCCTTATGGAATTTTATGCTTACCGAAAAGAGCAGAGGCAAATAAAAATTTTTATTTATTAATTATAATTATAAAAAAAGAAAGTTAATAACAAAAAATATTAATCTATAAAATTTATTAGAAGCATTTAAAAGTAAAGGGGGATAGATATTATGAAAAACAAAACCATTGCCATTTGTTATGATTTCGACAAAACGCTGTCCCCTAACGATATGCAGGCACAAGGGTTTATTCAGTCAATAGGGTACGACGTGCAGGAATTTTGGATGGAATCTTACAACATTGCCAAATTAAACGATATGGACTCTAATCTTGCATATATGTATATGATGGTGAACAAAGCCAAAGGCAAAATAAATTTGACAAAAAACCTTTTAAAAGAATTCGGGAAAAAAATAGAATTATACGAAGGAGTGCAAAATTGGTTTGACCGTATAAATAATTTCGGGAAGAACTTAGGGCTTGTGATTAACCACTACGTAATATCCTCGGGACTTAAAGAAATGATAGAAGGTACATCCATTGCAAATAAATTTACCGAAATTTACGCTTCCTCTTTTCTTTACGACGAAAAAGGTTTCCCCGTTTGGCCTGCAATGTCAATTAATTACACCAATAAAACTCAATTTTTGTTTAGAATAAGCAAGGGGATTAATAAGGTATATGACGACAGGGTAAACGATTGTTTTCAAAGTTATAAAATACCTTTCAATAATATTATTTATATAGGAGACAGCGCAACCGACGTACCTTGTATGAAACTTACGCTTAAATATAGCGGAAAGGCAATCGGTGTTTATAATCCCGCACTAAACGATAAAATGAAAGTCGAAAAACTTTTAAAAGAAAAAAGAATAGACTTCTACGCTCCGGCAAATTATCTTGAAAATTCATTGCTGGATATTAAAGTAAAAAATATTATTGAAGATATTGCTTCAAACAATCGATAAATTGCGTTTTCGTGTTAATTTGGATAAACTATTAAAATCGGGCTTATAATTTCATTTAAAATTATAAGATTGATTATTTATAAGGAGTTTTTATGACGGTTCTCGAAATAGTTATGGTATCGCTTTTAAGCGTAATAATTTTTTGTATTATTCTTGTGCTTATCGTAATGTTTTATTTTAGAAAATATACGGCAAACAAGGCGGCGGATTTTAAGTTTTTAGATAGTTTCGTTCCGAAAAATCCCGTAATATTTTTGGGAGACTCTTTAACCGATTTTTATCCGCTTACAGAATTTATGCCCTACGGGGATATTTTAAACAGAGGAATAGCGGGGGATAAAACTTCGGATGTCGAAAAAAGACTGGACGAAATTTTGAATTTAAAACCTTTTGCCGTCTTTTTGCAAATAGGAATTAACGATTTTATTTATCAGGCAAAGCTGACGCCGGAAGTATTAGTTTCGAGAGTAATGAAAATTGCAAACAGACTTAAAGAAGTTTCGACAAAAGTTTATGTTTTGTCTCTTTATCCGGTCAACAGAAAAAAGGTAAAAATCAACTTCGTTTCTATCCGTCATGCAAATAATAAAAAAATAAATGCGGCAAACACTCTGTTAAAAGAAAGTTGCCGCAAAGAGGGGTTTGAATTTATAAATATACACGATTTTTTGACCGACGAGGAAGGTAATTTAAAAAAAGAATATACGATAGAAGGGTTGCATATTTCCGTTCAAGGATACGGAGTGATTACGGAAATTCTTTTACCCTATGTGATAAGTTTAAAAAAAGAAACTGACTTTGAAGGAATTTAATTTATAATTTTTCAAAAATTTGTTAAAAGGTAAATTTAATTTTAGTAAAATTAAATAAATTCGGTAATAATTAAATATTTAATAAATTTGTTTTTTTCTAAATCATAAATACAGAATTTTACTTGCAAAAAAAATTTAATGTTAAAATATTTACAATAGAATTTAATAAATAAATCAATAAAAAAGTGCAATGATAATAAAAATTGAAGGATACGATAAATAAAAACATTATCCTAAGAAAGGATAATGTTTTTATTTATGATGTTTTATTGAATTTTGCAATTAAAAGTATGTAAATTTAATTCTAAATTTTAATTAAAACCGTAAAAATTATTTGCCCATTAATTCTTTTGCAATGGCAACACCCGAAGAAGTCCCTATTCTGGTAGCTCCGGCTTTAGCCATGGCCATAGCTTGATCCAAAGTCCTAATGCCGCCGGCTGCTTTGACTTCGCATTTGTTTTTTACCGTTTCTTTCATCAATTCAACATTTTTAACGGTTGCTCCTTCGCCTACAAAACCTGTAGATGTTTTTACAAAAGCCGCACCTGCACGCATAGCCGCCTTACAGGCTTCCGTTATTTCGTTATCCGTTAAAAGGCAGGTTTCCAATATTACTTTTACGGGGGCGCCTTCTGCCGCTTCTACAACGCCTTTAATGTCTTTTTCCACATAATTCCATTTACCTTCTTTTGCTTTGGAAAGACACATAACCATATCTATTTCGTCAGCGCCTTCTTTTATTACCTGTCTTGCTTCGGCGGCTTTGGTTTTAGATAGTGTTTCGCCATGAGGAAAACCTACAACGGTTGCAACTTTTACTCCGCTGCCGTCAAGTATTTTTTTGCAGGTTTTGATTTGAACGGGATAAACGCATACGGAATAAAATCCGTATTCCAAGGCATCTTCGCAGGCTTGTGCGATCTCCGTTTTTGAAGCAGTTTGTTTTAATATTGTATGGTCAATCATACCTATTACATCTCTTTCAGTCATAAAAACCTCGAATAGTATTCTTAATTATAATAATAAATTATTTTTTATGGATATATGCAAAACGCAACTTTTCAATTCTACCATTTAAAAAAAATTTTGTCAACCGTTAATTAAAAATTAGTGACAGATTTTGTTTTATTTTATTGCGGATATTGCAAAAATTTAAAATATTTTAAAATTTTTTTCAATTAAATTAACTACAAAAATTGTGCTTGATAAGAATTTTTCATTTGCAAAAAATCTTATTTTCTTTATTAACGGCAATAAAAACTGATTGCGGATTAAATGCAAAACAGTGATTTCAAAATTTAATAATCTCTATAATGTTGTTAATTTTTTTAAAGACGTTTTATGAATATGCGAATTGAAATATATTTTTTTAACTTTATTTATATTTTTAGTTTGTATGTTTAAACAATATTTGTTTATTTAAATAAAAAAATTTGGTTTATGTTGATTATATAAATAAAAAGGACAAAGTAAATTGTTTATTGTTTGAATTTGCGTTTAAATACCGCAATCGCTTGCAAAATTTTTTAAAATATTCTATAATTATACGATTAAGTTTATAAAATGTTTTACATGAGGAGAAATATATGCCAATTACCAAAAGAGCTTTATGTGTATCCCCTTCTTTAACGCTTGCAATTACTGCAAAGGCGAAAAAAATGAAAGCGGAAGGTATTAACGTAATAGGTTTCGGTGCCGGAGAGCCCGATTTCAACACCCCGGATTTTATAATAGATGCCGCAAAAGAGGCTCTCGACAAAGGAAAAACAAAATACACTCCTTCTTCGGGTTTGCCCGAATTAAGAAAAGCTATTTGCGAAAAACTTAAAAAAGACAACGGTTTGACCTACAATCCTTCACAGATAATTGTTTCCAACGGGGCAAAACACAGCCTTTATAATGCAATTCAGGCGATTATAGAGGAAGGGGACGAGGTAATAATTCCCGCACCTTTTTGGCTTTCTTACCCCGAACTTGTAAAATTGGCGGGAGGCGTGCCGGTAATCGTCGATTGCGCAGATACGAATTTTAAACTCACCGCAGAAAAACTTAAAAAAGCAATAACGTCGAAAACAAAAATGTTAATAATAAATTCGCCTTCCAATCCGACCGGAGCAGTTTATACCAAAGATGAACTTTACTCTTTGGCAAAAGTTATTGAAGACAGCGATATTTTCGTTTTATCCGACGAAATTTATGAAAAACTGGTTTATGGCGGAGCGCAACATATCTCCATTGCTACATATTCCCCTAAATTATATGAAAAAACAATAGTGGTAAACGGTATGAGCAAATCGTATTCAATGACAGGCTGGAGAATCGGGTATCTTGCGTGCGAGGAAAAATTGGCAAAAGCAATTGACGGTATGCAAAGTCATGCAACAAGCAATCCCAATACGATTTCGCAATGGGCGTCTATTGCTGCTTTAAATAACGGAGCGTCGTTTATAGAAAAAATGCAAAAGACTTTTGACGAAAGAAGAAAATATATGTTCCAAAGACTTAAAAATATGCAATATATCGATTGTCCCGAGCCTAAAGGTGCATTTTATGTGTTTGTCAACGTAAAAGAACTTTTCAACAGAAAATTTAAAGGCGAACTTATAGAAAATTGTCTTAAATTAACCGAACTTTTGTTGGAAAATGTTCAGGTTGCCGTCGTTCCGGGCAATGCGTTCGGAGCGGATTCGTATATCAGGCTTTCTTATGCCATTTCGATGGAAGAGATAAAGGAAGGGCTTGACAGAATAGAGAAATTTATTTCAATGACCGAATAATATAGATGATTTATAAAAATTACTTTATAAAAATCGCTTTATATACGTTTAGTCTTAATTAGTCTTAATAAAAAGAGGGTATTATGATACATTTCGATAAAAAAACAAATTTAATAGAGCAGACGGATTATCGCCATTCTTTACAAGATGTAAAAGAACCTAATTTATACAGAGATATTTATCCGTATGACAGCGTACCGAAAATTACATTTAATCATCGTGTCGTACCTATGAATATGCCCGATGAAGTATGGATTACCGATACCACGTTTAGGGACGGTCAACAATCCACCTCGCCTTTTACCGTAGAGCAAATTGTAGAAATTTATAAAATGTTGGCAAAACTCGGCGGCCCGAAAGGAATCATAAGACAGAGTGAGTTTTTTGTTTATTCGGATAAGGACAGAGAAGCGTTGATAAAGTGTATGGAATTGGGTTTGCCCTTTCCTCAAATAACTACATGGATTAGAGCAAATAAAAAAGACTTTGAACTTGTTAAAAATATGAACGTAAAAGAAACGGGCATTCTTGTAAGCTGTTCGGACTATCATATTTTCAAAAAAATGAATATGACCAGAGCTCAGGCTTTGGATAAATATCTTGGAGCGGTTAAGGACGCACTTTCGATAGGTATTATTCCAAGGTGCCATTTCGAAGACATTACGAGAGCGGATTTTTACGGTTTTGTGGTTCCCTTTGCGGAGGAATTGAAAAAGCTTTCCGATGAAAGCGGCATCCCTATAAAACTCAGGGCGTGCGATACTATGGGGTTCGGCGTGGCCTTTTCGGGAGTCGCTCTGCCAAGAAGCGTTCCCGGTATAATATACGGTTTGAACCACTATGCGGAAATCCCCAGCGAAAGATTGGAGTGGCACGGTCATAACGATTTTTATAAAGTGGTCAACAACGCTACGGCTGCATGGCTTTACGGTTGTTCTGCCGTTAACTGTTCTGTTTTGGGTATAGGCGAAAGAACCGGTAATTGCCCCATTGAAGCAATGGTTATAGAATATTGCAGCTTAAGAGGAACGGAAGACGGAATGAATTTATCCGTTATAACCGAGCTTGCGGAATATTTCGAAAAAGAATTAGGTTATGTTGTTCCTCCGAGAACTCCTTTTGTAGGTAGAAGTTTTAATGCCACAAGAGCAGGTATTCATGCGGACGGACTTTTAAAAGACGAAGAAATATATAATATTTTCGATACACAAAAGATTTTGAACCGTCCCGCTCACGTTGCTGTGGACAGTCATAGCGGTCTAGCCGGTATTGCATATTGGCTTAACTCTTATTTTGATTTACCGGATGATCATAAAGTCGATAAAAAAGACGAACTGATTATAAAAATGAAAGAGATAGTGGATAAACAATATGCCGAAGGCAGAAACACCGTTATGGGAGACGAGGAGCTTGTAAATATTATAAAAGACATATCGATTTTAAGATATAAAGAGTTTTTCGTTTTCGGAGAGTAATATTTTACTATCAAATTTTTAATAAATTTTCGAAAAAGGTATTGAATTATTGCTTAAAATAGTGTATCATATATATACGAAATAATATTGGGGGTAACCTTATGATTAAATTGATTATCGGTCCCAAAGGATCCGGCAAAACGAAAAAAATTCACGACATGGCTAATGCGGCTATAGAAACGAGTAACGGAAATATCGTTTATATCGATTGCAAAGGAGATCATATTTATTCGTTGAATTACCGTATTCGCCTGTTAAATTCAAATGATTACGATATAGAAACAGATTTAGGATTATACGGTTTTGTAAGAGGACTAATAGCAGGGAACAACGACATTACGACTATTTTTATAGACGGTGTTAAAAAAATGACAAGAAAACCGTTGGAAGAATTGGAAGGATTTTTTACTCACTTGGTTAAATTCGGCAAAACTCTTAATACGGATTTCATATTCACGATAAGTTGTGCGGAAGATGAGTTACCCGCTTATTTCAAAAATATGTTGAAAAATAAAGAAGCGGTAAAAATTTAACTTGAATTTGTGGTTTTTACGGCGGGATAATTATATTCCGCCTCATTTTATTTAAAGAGGAGATTTTTAAGATGCTGATAAGCACCAGAGACGTTAATAAAAAAGTAACCGCATCGGAGGCTATAGTAAAAGGAATAAGCGAAGACGGAGGCTTGTTCGTAATGGATAAATTGCCGGTGATTTCGCCTGAAGAAATTACCGCAATGTCAAAAATGAATTATATTGACAGAGCGGTGCTTGTTCTTTCCCGTCTGTTACCCGATTTTAAAGAAGAAGACGTGAGATATTGTGTGGAAAATGCCTATAAAGGTAAATTTGAAGACGATGATCCTGCGCCTCTTGTTAAAATAGACGAAGGGCTGTATATTCTCGAACTTTGGCACGGTCCGACAAATGCTTTTAAAGATATGGCGCTTACAATGCTGCCTTATCTTTTGAAAACCGCAAAAAAGAATTTGGGTATAGATGAGAAAACTCTGATACTTGTTGCTACCAGCGGAGATACCGGTAAAGCCGCATTGGAAGGCTTTAAAAATGTTGAAGGCACCGATATTGTGGTTTTTTATCCTAAAGACGGCGTAAGCGATATGCAGGAACTGCAAATGGTAACGACCGACGGCGATAATACGCACGTTATAGCTATAGAAGGTAATTTCGACGACGCTCAAACGGCTGTCAAATCCATTTTTAATAATTCGGAATATGCAAAAATAATTAAAGAAAAGGGAATGCATTTCTCTTCTGCAAATTCCATTAACTGGGGCAGACTCGCTCCCCAAGTTGTCTATTATTTTTCGGCTTATGCCGATATGTTGGAAAGCGGGGAAATAAAGCTCGGCGATAAAGTTGATTTTTGCGTTCCGTGCGGAAACTTCGGTAATATTTTGGCTGGGCATTATGCTAGGTTAATGGGGCTGCCCGTAAGAAAATTTATATGCGCTTCGAATATAAATAATATATTGACCGACTTTTTCCAAAACGGCGAATACGATGTCAACAGGCATTTCTATAAAACCATGTCTCCCTCTATGGATATTTTAATTTCGAGCAATTTAGAAAGGCTTTTATTTGAAATTTCCGGCAGAAACGACAAATTGGTAAAAGAAAGAATGGAAGAACTTAAAAAAAGAGGAGTTTATAAACTGACTTATCAGGAAAAGAAAGAACTCGAAAAAGAATTTTACGCAAATTTTGCCGATGAAGATGAAACCGCAGATACCATTAATAACTTTTTTATGGAATACGATTATCCTTTGGACCCGCATACGGCCGTTGCCGTTGCCGTTTATTCGGAATACGATGCCGAAGAAATTGTTCCTACCGTTATTGTATCTACGGCAAGTCCCTATAAATTTGCGGCAGACGTTGTAGATTCCATTAACGGCAAGCTATACGACAGCGCATTTAAAGCTGCAAAAGCTTTGGAAAATCTTTCCGCATTACCTATGCCCGAATCGCTTAAAAAATTAAAAAATTTACCGATATTGCATAAAACGGTATGTTCTAAAGACAGAGCTTTTGACGCTGTATTGGATGCTATCGATTAATAATATGAATTTGTTTGAATTAATAAAAAAATAAATCCGGCTATAAACAAGCCGGATTTTTTAATTTTAATAGAAAGTTTAAATTAATAAAAACTAGAAAATTAAGGTTAACTAAAAAATTAAAGTTAAACTATAAATTCAAAGTTATATGAACTATTTAATATATATTAATTGTAATTTCACTAATTATATTTATTAAAAAATTAGTTATCGAATTTTTTAACTTGTAATTTAAATATAATATCGAATTATTTATAATTATTATAAAGAATAAAAAGAAATAAACGTATAAAATTCACTGCAAAAGAAATTATTTAATTATGGAACACGAAAAAATATATTCCGATTTGGAAGAAATTAAAAAAAATTTAATTATTTGCAACGGCAAGGAAATCGGTAAATTATTAAGAATGGCAATTAAAATGAAAAAACAGTTAATAAAAGATAATAAAAAGCGGGAAGAGGAAATAGAATAGAATAAAGTGATTTTTTGGGTGAATATATGGATATTGCCGTATTTTTGATTGGATGCGTTTCTTTTTTTTGTTCTGCCGCTATTTGGAATTCCGGCAAGACATTTTTTGCCAAACTTTTTTTATGCTTCCTGTCGGGAACGGTTTTTATTTTTTTACTTTCTGTGTTTACGGCAGGGTTAATTCCCGTCAACATAACAAATATTATGTTGGCAGGGACTTTAGGTGCAGCGGGAATAATAATTATAGTCGGTGTTATGCTGATGTAACTTTTATATTTAAAAAATTCTTTTTTAGATATTCTTTAAATAATTAAAACAAGCAAATTTTATTTAATTGTTTAAAAATTTCGGCAATTAGAAATAAAAATTTAATTTTTAAAATTTTTTATATTTTATTAAAACATTTTTTACTATTTTTGTATTTTTTTTAATTAATTCAAAATTAACCGATATATTTTGCTGCAATAATTATTACAGTTTGAAAAACTTATAAATTAAGTAGACTCTTTATGCTATTTGTTTTATAATAACGTAAACAAGATATTTTTTTAATTTATAACGGGGAAACATATGCGTATTTTTAAAGAAAAAACAATTAAAAACGATTTTTTAAATTACCGTCCTATACCTTTTTGGAGCTGGAACAACGTTTTGGACAAAAAAGAATTGGTTAAACAAATAAGGGAAATGAAAGATGCCGGGTTAGGCGGATTTATTATGCACGCCAGAACCGGGCTGAAAACCGAATATCTTTCCGACGAATGGTTTAAATGCGTAGATGTATGTTTAAAGGAAGCAAAAAAACTGCATATGAAAGCATATATGTATGACGAAAACGGTTGGCCAAGCGGGTTTGCCGGCGGAAAGTTGTTGAAAGATAAAGAAAATCTTGCAAGATATTTAACTTTGGAATATAAAAAGCAGTTTGACAAAAAAGCTTACTGCGTGTTTATAAAGGAAAACGATGCTTTTAAAAGGGTTAAAAATGAAGAAAAGTATGAAAATTATTACAATATTTATTTAAAAAGCAGCCCTGCCAATACCGATATTTTAAATCCTTTGGTGGTTGACAGATTTATAGAATGTACTTACGAAGAATATTACAAACGTTTTAAAAAAAGTTTCGGAAATGAATTTGTCGGATTTTTTACCGACGAACCGCAATATTTTAGATGGGGTACGCCGTATTCTCCTATGGTGGCAAAAGAGTGGCAAGGAGGGGAAGAAGATTTAAAAGACGGCTTGATATATCTATTTTATAATAATAGAGAAGGCTGGCCCTTTAGAGATAAATATTATAAAATATTGAACCGTCTTTATACCGAAAATTATTATAAAAAGATATTTGACTGGTGTACTCTGCACAATGTCTGTCTGACGGGGCACAGCATCGAAGAAAACAGTCTATATGCTCAAATGTGGGGTTGTGCGGGGGTTATGCCTTCTTATGAATATCAGCATATTCCGGGAATAGATTTTTTAGGCAGAGTTATGGCTTCTCCTTTGGCGGCAAAACAGGTGGGGTCGGTATCTTCCCAACTGGGGAAAAAACAGATTTTAAGCGAAACTTTCGGTTGCTCCGGGTGGGATACCACCCCGATTGAATTGAGATTTTTGGCGGAAACACAGTATGTTTACGGAGTTAATTTGATGTGCTTGCATCTTATGAATTACAGTTTACAAAGTCAAGGTAAACTTGATCATCCGCCGTCTTTTTCCAAACATATGACTTGGTGGAATAAAGAATTTAAAGTTTTTAACGATTTCTTTGCTCATTTAGGGGCATTGCTTTGCGAAACCGAAGAGGTGGTGGGGAGTCTTATCATCAGTCCTCTGCACGGAATTTATGCAAAGTATATAAGAAACAACGAAGAAGAGACGATTAAATTAAGCAGAGAGTTCGATGCGTTTTTATACGAACTGCAAAACAAACACATAAGTTATCATATTGCGGATGAAATTTTATTGAAAAAATACGCAAAAATCGGCAAAGGAAATATTAAAATAGGAAAATGCGTTTATAAAAGCATAATTTTGCCTGAATGTATAACTTTGGACTCTTCCACAAAAGAACTATTGGAAAAATTTAGTAAAAGCGGAGGTAAAATTTTTACCCTTTGGAATTTACCAAAATATTTCGACGGAGTAAAGGGGCGTATTAATATTACTTCTTATAGCGATTGGAATGTTTTAAAAAGTTTCGAGCCGGTTATATTCGAGGCGAGCGGACCTTTGATGACCACTTACAGAAAAGGAAAGGATTACGACGTTTTTTATGCGCTTAATGCTAAAAAATCGGATGTCGATTTAAAAGTGCCCGAAGGTTTCGAATATTTATTGGATGTATCCAATTTGACTGTGAAAAAAATACCGGAAAATATAGTCGTAAAAAAACAAGAATCGGTCGTATTGCTGAGATTTTACTCAGAATACGACAAATCATACTGTTTAAAAATTTCTAATAATCACGACGATTTAAGTTTTCAGTCTGTGGCTGCAAATATATCTTTAGACGAGGATGAAAAAGACATTACCGATATTTTTACCCTTGTTTGTAATTCGCCTAATAATTTGACAATCGATTACGCTCAAATAAGTAAAAAAGGTGCTCCTTTCGAAGAATCAAAGTTTGTTTACCGAATAAAAGAGGAATTGATTAGAGAAGACTATCAAGGCGAATTATTTGCAAAATATGAATTTTTCTGCGATGTCGTTTTGCCTCTAAAAGTCAGGTTTGAAAAGGGCGAATGGATTAATATAACCTGTAACAACATAAAGTTAAATCCCGTTTTAAGTGATTTCGATATTTATTTTTATGAGGCGGATTTACCGTTTGTGAAAAAAGGGAAAAACGAAATAATTTTTCAATTAAATTACTATCAGCCTCCGGAAGTAAAATATGCTCTTTTTGACCCTGACGCTACCGAAAGTCTTAAAAACTGCCTTGCATACAACAGCGAAACGGAAAGCATATATATTTTGGGGGACTTCTCCCTGACAGACGAAAGACACATTGTAAAGCCAAAGGCCTTTAAAGGTTTGGCAAACATAAGTTCTAACGGATATTCTATGTTTTTCGGAGAAATGGTTTTTGAGGGTAATTTATTTTTCGAAAAAGAAACCGCCAGACTTTCTGCAAAGGGACGTTTCATGGCGGTAAATATAGAAGTGGACGAAAAACCTGCCGGCGATATCATTTTATACGATACTATAGATATAAAAGCCACTGCGGGGCAATATCACAAAATAAGATTGACGCTTAAATCGTCGTTAAGAAATGTTTTCGGACCTTTTCATCTTCAGGAGTGCGAACCGATGGCGGTAAGTCCCGTCAGCTTTACATTTTTGGGAAGTTGGAAGGAGAAAAATAACGGATTTTATGAGGGCTATCACATTGTGCCTTTCGGTATAGAAAAACTTACAGTAAAATTTATTTAAACCATAAATTTATTCTATATTATGAAAACTGTTATAGAAGCGTAAAAAATTGGGTATTTTTGTAGAATTAATATACGCTCAAAAATCAATATGCTAAAACTTAATAAAAACACGAAGCTAAAGTTTAATATTTGCAGAGTTTTACCTTATTTTTATTTGTTTTATAAGAATTAACAAAAATTTTACAGCAATTAAAATTAATAATAAATATTTTTAATAATTTTATAAGATTGAAAAAATTTAAAATTCAGCGAACGTTCAAAATAAAAATAATAGTTTATAATCCATTGTAAATATTGATTAAAATAAAGACTTTATTCTTGAATTTTATTATATGACGACTAAAAAAATTTTTAAAATATATTATATAAATACCTAAAAATGGAAAATATTTTTAAACAAAACATGAGAAAGAATAAAAAAATTTTTTTTGTCAATTTTTTTTGTGAAAAACTATTGACAAATCAAAATTAATGTTATATACTCCATACGAAACCAATACCCAGTGTCAAAAAAAGGGAGAGATATATGGCTAAAGTCAAAAAACTGCCTGAGTTTTTACAGCCGGTTTTTACAGCTAACGGCGTTGATTTCAAGGGAATTTTAACCTTTGCCAAAGGCGATATGGACCGTCATTTTAAATATGCGGATACTTACGTTGCGTTTGACAAGGATTTTTTGTATAAAGTAACGGGTGAAGAAAAAATTATTTTAAATCAACGCATAAAAATTCCTATGCGTGAATTTTTTTGTACAGAATTCGTGAAAATTCCGGTAAATGATATACCGGAACTTATTGTTGAGAGAAATTGTGGTACAGCAAGATTGGTTACTTCCGATAATGCCGTTATCGCAATTTTTTCTTTGTCTTTCGCATATTATTTCGAACATTTTGCCAATCTTTTTAACTGCTTAAAAAATCACGATATCGATAAAATGCAGCAAGAAGGCGAATTGGAGGAGTTTTTCTGTCCCAAATGCGGAGTGCGTCTGCCGAAACAAAATTCGGACGTTTGCCCTAATTGCCAAAAAGCTTCGAGTATTTATAAAAAGTTGTTCAGTATGTTCAAGCCTTATACGGCACAGATGATACTCGTAATTTTTATCGTACTTATAACCGTGGGCATCAATGTTTTGCTGCCTTATCTTACTAATACCGTTTATTTCGATATTGCTTTGGGTAAATCGGGCGATGAATTTTACGGAATTACCAACGGCATTACGGGGCTCGTTAAATTGATGGGATTGATTGTAGGTATCCGTTTGATTAACTGCGTAATAACCGCAATTTTTGCTACCGTGCTTGCAAAAGTTGCAACCAAAGTTACTTACGATATGAAGATGACGGTATTTAAATCCATGCAAAGGCAGGGTTTATCGTATTTTTCCTCTTCTCAGTCGGGTAATATGATGACAAGAATAAATAACGACGCAAATACCATCTATTCCTTTTTGGTGGATATTATTCCCTATTTGTTCTCCAACGTCATGACGATTATAGCGGCGGCAGTTTTAATGTTTACTTTAAATCCGTGGCTCGGAATAATTGGAATTTCCGCATTGCCGATTTGTATCATAACTTCTAAAATATGCTTTGCCAGCCACAGAAGAAAATGCTATGTGAATTACATCAACAATTCCGTGGAAAATTCCTATATAACAGAAGTGGTAAAAGGGCAAAGAGTTGTAAAAACATATGCCAAAGAATCTCTTGAAATGCACCGTTTCAACGATTTGGATTTTACCACTATGGCGCTTGAACGCAATATTATAAATACAAGAGATATAGGCGGAATGATAAACGGAATTCTGTTTAAACTCGTTCAATATTCCGCAATTTTTCTCGGCGCTCTTATAATGTACGAAGGTATGATTACATTGGGCGAATGTATAAGTATTAGCTCTTATACTTTAATAATGTATAACGGAATTGCATTTGTGGCAAATCTTCCCTATTTTTGGGGTAATGTTTTAGACGCTACCAGCAGAATTGTGGAAATTTCCGAAATGCGTTCCGATTGTCCTCCGCCAGAACATCCCGTAACTATAAAAGAATTGAAAGGCGATATAAGGGTGGAAAATGTATCTTTTAACTATGCCATGGACAGACCGGTTATAAAAAATCTCAGTATGCACGCATATCCAGGGAAAATGCTCGGTATAGTAGGAAGATCGGGTGCGGGAAAAACTACGTTAATATCTCTTATGGCACGTTTGTTTGACGTAAAAG
>CASEPJ010000131.1 GCA_949289715.1 uncultured Clostridia bacterium | reverse complement strand
TGGCACAAATTCATATCGTCGGCACTAATTAAAAAAATATTATTTGCGCCTCTGTGTTTACCAGAAAATTCATCGTGACTGGAACGAATTGTTCTTGTGGTAATATCTTTATAGTTATGTACTCCTTCTTCCATAATTACCGGATTACCTAAAACGGCATTAACAGCATTATGGTCGAAATGACTGTGACTCATTGTGATAATATCCGCAAATTCATTCGGAAAATTTAAACCTATGTCGTTTGAATAAGGATCGGTTATAAGAGAAGTATTGTTTTTCGTTGTAATTTTAAACGAGGCGTGTCCAAGCCATTTTATTTTCATATGTTTCCTCCTTAATTTATAATGTTATCGTCTAAAACATTGCATTTAAATAACAAACTTTTATTAATGGTTTCTCCGTTAATCATTAAATCGTATTGCAACTCACAAGTCAATTCTTTTTCGGAAATAACAGTATTAACCATAGTGGGGGTCATAAAAACTTCCATCTCACCATAAGGAGTGGCAATACGGCTTGCATTAACTATGCCCTCTTCGAATACCATAGTGGAAGAAACTTCTCCACTTCTTGTAAGGGTAACGACATTATCGGAAAAACCTATTTGAGTTTTTACCCCTTCCATTCCCTCCGATGTTTCTTCATAGGTTATAATTGTGGTGTATTCGTTTTTTTCTAATGTACCGGTAGTATAAATACTCATATCTTCTTCGCCTTTATCGGTAACATCTTTTGCAATTATTTTAATTTGTACTTGTTGCATATTATCCCCTGAATTAAAAACGGGCTTTGATTTTCATTAAACCAAAACCCTATATAAAAAGGCGGAAACGCCTTATTAATATTATTATTCCGTTTTGGTTTATGTTTATTCGCAAAATAACAAATATTTTAAATTAGAAATATTATTCACGAAACAAACATTTGTTTTAATTAAATTAAATAAAATTAAATTTATTGTTAATTTATAATTTTATAAATAATTTTTAGTATTTTTTATTTTTTTGCAATTTAATTATATATTGAAATAAAATTGTCGATGAAGTAAATTTATACTTTTTTAAATTTGTTATATTAATTTATAATTTTTTATATGTTTGAATTTTTATAATTAATCAACAAACATATAAAAAACAGGCTTCAACCTAAAAGTAAATAGATTAAACTTTTCATTTATAACAATTATTTTTCGCAATATATATTTTTAAACCATTCATAGGAATTCGTAATAGCCTGCTTTGCCGAAACGTGCATATAACCCAACTCCTTCTCGGCTTTTTGCGATGAATAATTATAATTGGAATTTAAAACTTTTATTGCTTTTTTTGTAAAAGCCGGTTTTATTTTTCTTGCTTTATAATAAAGTTCCGCAAGCGGTGCAAATATTTCCACAATAAAAGCAGGTATTTTTACGGGCAAATTTTTTTTACCCTTAAGATTTCTTAATATTTCAAACATTTCATCCACGGTTATTCCTTCTCCGGAAAGAATATAACCTTCCCCGCTTCTTCCCTTTTCTGCCGCCAAAATTATTCCGTTTGCAACGTCTTCAACGTCTACGAAATTATAACCTCCGTTTATGCGAGCAAGATTTTTACCGCTTTGATAATCCTTAATAACCTGACCTATATTGGATACTTTCCAATCATATCTTCCGGTAACGGCAGTAGGATAAACAATTACTCCGTTTAATCCCTTATTGCGGCAGGCATCTAATACATATTCCGTTGCCAAAGCTTTACTTTTTGCATAAGCCGATTTTTGTTTTTCGGGAAAAAATTTTTCAGGTTCCGTAACGACACCTGCTTTTTCCTTTAAAAAACAATCCACGGAACTGACATAAACGAGTTTTCCGGCACGGTTTTTTAAACAAACATCGACTACCAACTTCGTTCCTTCGTAATTAATGCGCATTATTTCTTCTTTGGCACCGCTGCCGATTTCGATTTTACCGGCACAATGAATAACGATATCTCCTTCCTTAACAATACTGCACAAAAAATTGTCTGCATCGAAATTACCGTAAACGATATCGCACTCAACACCTTCAAAACATTTTAGATTCGATTTGTTTCTAACAATCGCCTTTACTTTTTCCCCTCTTTCGGCAAGTTTTCTGACGACAACGTTGCCTATGTGTCCGGTGGCACCTGTTACTATATAATCTGCCATATCACTCCGTATAATAATCAATTATAAATAATTTAATAGTATGTTTAATAGCGGTTATCTATAATTTAGCGGTTATCTATAATTTATTAGAATTTTATTTTTTATTTTATTTAATAGTTATTTTAACAAATTATAAAATAAAATGCAAGTTTTAAATGTAATATTAATAATCATTTACAAATTTTATATTCGAAAAAAAAATTATTACTTGAAAAAATAAATGACATATATTATAATAAAAACACCAAATAAAAACATCATAAAAATTTTTGAGGATAAAATGAATAAACCCAATGTTTTATTGATAACCGTTGATCAAATGCGAATATTCGAAATGGGCTGTTATACAAAAGAAAAAATATTGAAAAATATGCATTTAACGCCAAATATAAATGCTCTTGCAAAAAAATCGGTGCAATTTAATAATGCTTTTACGCCAAACCCCGTATGCACGCCGGCAAGAAGCTGCATTTTAAGCGGTCAGTATTCGAGAAGATGTATTGGCTCGGTCGGCAACGCTTGTGAAGAATTGACCGACAGAAAACGTTTCCCTGATATAACATTAGCGGAAAAATTTAAAACGGAAGGTTACGATACTGCCATTATAGGAAAATGGCATATTCACGATAATCCCTATTCGTTAGGTTTTAACAATGCAATTTATACAAGTATTCATCACAAAAACAAACAACAAACTTTTTATACTAACAAAACAAAAAATATTATAGAAGGTAATAATTACGAGTATGAGTTAAATCAAACTCAAAAATTTTTAAAAGAACATAAAGACAAACCTTTTTTTCTTTTTCACAATATTTCTTTGCCTCATATGCCATATTTCGATATTGATGAACAATATTTAAAAAAATTTGTCGACAACCCTCCACCTTTCAGAAAAAACGTGGAGATACCTAAAGACAAAGATTTTTTGATAAATTGGTTTAAAATTTATTATTACGATTATTTATATTACATGCATAAAGGAAAAGAATATGAAAATTTGCCAGAAGGATTTGATTTAAAAACTTTATATGCAATGTACTGCGGGGCTATTACGGCAGCGGACATGCAGGTAGGCAGAATACTGCAAACAATTAAAGAATTGTCTCTTGAAAAAAACACTATAATAACTTTTGTTTCCGACCACGGAGATAATATGGGAAGTCACGCTTTATTTAACAAAGACGTATCCTATGAAGAATCAATACATATACCCTTCCTCATCCTTTGTCCCGATGCTGTTCCTTTTAAATGCAACGATTTAGTAACCCTTTTAGATATTACGCCTACACTTTTTGAATTATGTAATTTTAATTATTCCAATTGTTACGACGGCATAAGTTTAAAAGATTTGATTTATAAAAAAATCAAGCTAAAACGCAATAAAATATTTTTTGAAACACCACAAGGAGAAATTGGGTGCAGAACCAAAAGATTTCTCTATTCCGCCAAAATTACTTTAAAAGATTATGTAGGAAATAATTTACCTCCTAAAATACCCTGTTTTCGCTTTTTCGACCTCAAAAACGACCCTTATCAGTTAAATAATCTTGCGGAGGCAAAACTGCTGAACCCGTATATTGAAAAGAAAAAAACAGAATTAAACAAAGCCGTAAATAATTGGCATGCCACAACCCCTTGGTTTAAACCGAATATTTAAATATGAATAATATCAATTTACTTATAAAACCCGTTTCGTCATCTTGCGATTTAAACTGCACATATTGTTATTATAACGACATATCGAATAAAAGGTCGCATAAAAGTTATGGAAAAATGGACATTGACCTTGCGGAAGTTATTATAAAAAAAATATTTGTCGAAAATTTCGACAATATAAAAATCGTTTTTCAGGGGGGCGAACCTACCCTTGCCGGTCTTGATTTTTTTTACGATTTTACTAAAATAGTCAACAAATATAAGAAAAACGAAAAAATATTTTATTCCATTCAAACCAACGCATATTCGTTAAATGAAAAATGGATAAAATTTTTTAAAGACTACCACTTTTTGGTTGGAGTTTCCCTTGACGGCACTAAAGATATTCACAATATAAACCGTAAAACCGTTAGAGGAGAAGACACTTTTAATAAAGTTATGAAGTCGTTAAATTTGCTAAAAAACAGCCTAATCGATTTTAACGTTTTAAGTGTAGTAACTAAAAATTTATCTAAACACATAAATACTGTTTACAATTTTTATAAAACAAATAATTTTAGAAATTTACAGTTTATACCTTGTCTTGACCCGTTATACGAAAAAAACGGAAATAATTTATTTTCGCTGACTCCCGAACTTTACGAAGATTTTTTAAAAAAATTATTCGATTTATGGTTTGACGATGTAATAAACAATAATTATATTTATATATCCTTTTTTGAAAATTTATTAATGCTCATAAAAGGCAAAAACGCAACTACCTGCGGTATGAACGGACAATGCTACAATCAGATGATAATCGAATCGAACGGAGATGTTTATCCGTGCGATTTTTACGTTTTAGATAATATGAAAATAGGAAACATTAAAGAAAATTCCTTTAAAACAATATCGGAAAATGCCGACAAGTCCGATTTTATCGTCAACAGTAAAACAAAAAATCCCGAATGTTTAAAATGCAAATGGTTTAATTTATGCAGGGGCGGCTGCAAAAGAGAGCGAAATAATGACCTTTTTTATTACTGTAGTTCCTATAAAAACTTTTTTGATTATTCCATAGAAAGACTATTATATCTGACAGAGTATTTAAATCTTGATTAAAACTATATTTATCATAAAAAATTTTATATAATAAATTTGTTTTAACTTTTCGACTTATTTGTTTTATATCAACCAAGCGACGGTAATATTATTTTCGTCTTTTACCCTTAAATAATAAAATTCGTTGTCTTTAAAAGTTCTTTTAATTTTTAATTCGAAATATGCGTATTGAGCCTCTATCGTAAAAACTTCAATATTATCTTCGCTTACCAGCTCTACGCATCTTATATTTTTTTCACAAGCTACTCTTCCACTCACTTCATAAAAATTTTCGCTTAATTTTTGCTGCACGTCTAATATAACCCTAACCCCGTAAACGGCATAACATTTCCCGTTTTTTATGGCATTGAATACCGACTTTCTGTCAAGTGAATTTGCATATATGCCGCAAAGTCCTTCCAAACAATTCTGAATGGAATACCTAGACAAAGAATTTAACTGACCGGGTGAACCGTGATGATTATCTCCCCCACCCACAAAAGCAAATTTTTTCCCTTGTTTCAATAATGCAAATGCCCCTTTTTCTCTTATTTCGCTATTTGCGGGACTACATAATTCACTTTGCCCCCAGCATGAAGCAATTTCCACGGCGGCAATTTTATTGCTGTCCGCCGTCCAATCGTATCCGTGCGATAAATGCGGAATCAATAATACTTTTGAAGAATCTTCATTTTCAAAACTTTTTAAAAATTTTTCCAATGTGTCGTAGTCGGATTTCTCGTTAACAAAACATACCGACCCCACTTTGATTTCGTAGTTTTTCACGTCGGAAAAATAGACATTAACGTGCGTTCCTTTATCCATCCATTCATATCCTAAAAGAGTTGCATAATCATTAGAATTGTATTTTTCTACAATTTCGCAAAGTTTTTGCAAACCGTGAAAATCTTTATTTCTCGGATGTTCCACAATCTCCCAATCGTGATCCGAAAGCGCACAAAAATCTAAAAGTCCCGTTTCTTTACCGTATTTAAAATAATCTTCCATAGAAAAAGTCCCGTCGGAAACTTCACTGTGTCCGTGAATTTGACCGAAAAATAGTTTTTCCTCTCCAGATTTTGTTAAAATTACCAATTCTCCTTTTATTAAAGCTCTATTCTCATTTATAAAAGCTATAAATTTAATAAAATTTTCTTCATTTGGCATTAAAGCTTTCACAGAAAATTTACCGTTTACAACATCGGCCGATAAAATTTTTTCAACATTCGAAAACATATATTTTACCGTTACCGTACCGTTATAGACGACTGCATTATTGAATTCGTCCAAAACAATTCCTTCAAGATAAATTTCTTTGTTTAAAGGAGCAAAATAAGGGGCTTTTAATCGAATTTTTGCCGCTTTAGCGGCAATTATTGAAACATAGGGAGTCTCTGCCAATTTTTTATAAATTTGAACTTTGCCGTAACCTTCTCTTAAAAGAAAATAAACTTTTTCCTGTGGATATTGTTGCACCGAAACACCCGCTGCTACTCCTCCATATTCGATTTCAAAACTTTGTCCCTTTTTTAAAATTCCTTTTTTAATCGTTGCAACATATTCGTATCCTCTTATTGCATAATAAAATCTATTTAAAATAACTTTTATTTCGGCATTTGTATTTAATATTATTTTTACCTTTTCAGCCGGTTTACTCCATGCGGAATACGGAGTATGAAAAATTACTTTAAACCCCTCATTCAAATCACAATTAGCGGTATATTTTATATAAAATTTATTATGCGTTCCCGCAATCGCTTTTTGGGGATAAACTTCACATTTCCCGTAATTTATCTGTTGGGGTTGGTAATCGTAAATAAAAAACGTAGTCGTATCGTTCACTTTAATATTTTCTTGAAAATTTGTATTGTTTAAATCAAAACGAACTTTATCATTACTTTCGCAAAAATATACAAAAGCGTTTTCAGCATATTGTATGGTAAATTCCAAAGTATAGTAATGACTGAATATAAATGCAGGTAAAAGGTAATTAGTTTCGTTTTTTTTCAACACTGCATAATTGCCTTCGTCTTCAAACTGAGTCAAACCGCTTATTCCCTTTACGGAAATTATTTTGGCATTTTCCAAACGCATAAAGGCTTTAAAAGAAGTATTTGCGCAATTTTTACCCTGTTCTATATATATTTTTTTTGTTAGCAAATTTTCTGTATTCATAAAAACACCTTATAAATATTCTTATATTTAATTAAATTTTTTATTTATGGTTATTTTGATAAAATTATTTTTATATAAAATTATTTTTTAATTTTTACGCTTTATTTTAAAAAAATTACCATCTCTTTTGATTTAGTCAATGTTTATTTTTAAAATATGCTATCTTTTTATTATAAACTAATTTAAATAGATTTTCAATAGGCAAATCGAAAATTATAAATGTTTTTAATTGAGATAATTTTATTAAATTTCAAAACTTAAATTATATTGAATTGATTAATTAAATATTTTATAAAATAAAAAAACATTTTTAATTTTCTGTATTTTTTTCAATATTTAAAATTAAACAACTAAAACTTAAAAACAAAAAATAGGTAAAAATTGCGAAAATTTGTTTTTAAACTTCATTATTTTTTTTATATAATTCCGAGTTTATATATGAAGTGACAAATTCCCCTTTATCCGTTTTACCGAAAACGGGCGAAAGTCCAAATACGTTTTTTAAAATATCTGTTTTATTCAATTCATGCGGTTTACCGTTAAAAATTATACTGCCTTTATCAAATACGATAATGCTATCCGCTATATTTAATGCGTCGTTTATGTCGTGTAGCGTCAATATTATTGTATAGCCCGAATTTTTTAATTTTAAAATAATTTCGAATAATTTTTGTTTATACGAAACATCTAAACTAGAAGTAGGTTCATCTAAAATTAATAATTTTGTTTCCTGCGCCAATGCCATGGCAAAAAAAGCAAGCTGTTTTTCTCCCCCGGATAAAGTTAAAACAGAATCGCTTAAATGATTCTTTATATAAGTAAATTCTGCAATTTTTAAAATTTTCTCTTTATCTTCAACGGATATATTACTTCCGAATTTTATATGGGGACTTCTGCCCATCGCTATCAACTCGAATACGTTTAATTCCACCTGTGGCAATATCTGCGGCATTAACGCTATTTTTTTTGCTCTGCTGTTTTTCGAAAGAGTTAAAATGTCATTTTTGTAAAGATAAATTTTTCCTTCCGAAGCATTTTTTATTCCTGAAATACATTTTAAAAAAGTGGTTTTTCCACTGCCGTTTTTACCTAAAATTACGGTAATTTCATTATCAATAATGTCGACGCTAACTTTGGAAAGGATATTTTTCCCTTTATAGGACAAAGATAAATTTTGACATCGTAAAGCTATTTTTGTTTTTTCAAAGTCATTATTCGATAATGAATTTTTGTTTTTTGATATTTCATTTTTCATATTATACTCTCCTTTTAAAAAGAAGATAAATAAAGAAAGGCGCACCTAAGGCTGCCATGAGAATACCTGCCGGCAATTCCGCAGGGGCAAAAATGATTCTTGCCGCAAGATCGGATAAAATTACTAATGACGCTCCGAACAACACGCATACCGGAAGATACAACCTAATGTCGTGTCCTATTAATTTGCGTGATATATGAGGGACTATTAAACCGACAAATCCCAATAAACCGGCATAAGATACCACGGCGCCGCAAATTGCGCTTGCAAGCAAAAGTGCGAAAAAACGCAAAAATTTAACGGAAACTCCTAAACTTGCGGCAATATCGTCTCCAAGGCACAAAAGATTCAATTTTGAAGAAATCGCCCATGCAACGATTATTCCTGCTATAATTATTATTGACGGTATAAATAAATCGTTTAAATAAATATTGCTGAAACCTCCCGCAGAAAAGGTTGCATATGAGGATAAAACATCGGGAAAAAGTTGAGAAAGCAAGGAAATTCCGGCATTTAATAGTGCTGCCACGGCTACACCCGCAAGAACAACATTGGATTTCGAACTCCTTTCGTAGGTGGAAAACGAAATACCCAAAACCGTTAAAGCGGTTATTGCCGCACCGATAAAAGCTAAAAAAGGTATGAGAGCAAAATACATGGGAAAAAGGCACATACACAACATTACGGCAAAACCTGCACCGGCATTTACTCCTATTACATTGGGACTGCACAAATCGTTATCCGTTGCTGTTTGCAATAACAACCCGGCAACGGCAAGTCCTGCACCGGCAAGTGCAGCGGCAAGAATTCTCGGCAGACGCAATTCAAACAAAATCGATTTAACGGAAGAATTGCCGTTTTCTTTAAATATGGCATCAATAATTTCTTTAAAAGAGATTTTAACGCTGCCGAAAATAAACCCCGATGAAACACTGAGTAAAAGTATTATAAATAACACCAAATATATTACAATCGGAGAAATTTTTTTCATAGTTTATTCCTTGTAAATCAAATTAAAAAGATATTCATATGCGTCCGCCCATAATTCGTTAGGTTTATAATGAAACATATTTTTTGGTAAATAGAAAACTTTATTGTCTATGACGGCGTTCAGGCTTCTCCAGCCGGCTTCTGAAAATAAATTATTCATATAAGCTTTGGCGGCAGCTTCATCCCCTTGCAAAACAATAAAAATAATATCGGGCTGATTAATCAAAATATGCTCAAGAGAAAGCGTTTCGGAAAGCTCATTGGCTTCGTCGGCAATATTAAAAGTTTTTAATTCTTTAAGCATAACGCCTACAAAATGATTTTCAGCGGTTTTAGCACGGGTGGAACTTGCACCCGACCCCGCCCTTATAAATAAAACGGAAACGGATTCTTTTATATTCGAATAATATTCTGCCTGTTTTATTGTGTCAACGATTTTATCCTGCAAACTCAAACCGAAATTAATATAAGAGTCCGGCGTTTGATTGATATCGGTAAATATTTTTAAAATATATAAATAATCTTCAAATTTCTCTTCTTTAAACAAGGCGCATGCAACACCGATATTTTTCAATTTTTCACAGGCGTTAACCTGCGCCTGCATATCGGCGGAAGCAATTACAAAATCCGGATTATATGACATTAACAATTCGGTATTAATATTCATACCGGCACCGGAATCTACCAGTAAAACATTTTCCGAAGCAAACCCTCGCTCGACGCTATCGCCTACGGTAATTGCGATTTTTCCACCGGCAATATTCCATATTTGCGCATAAGACGAAAACAAAATTGCCACTCTCGAAGGATAACTTGCCAATTCTACTTTGTTCTCTAAAGAATCGGTAAAAGAATAAAAAACTTCATTAGAATTATTTTGATTATTAAAATTATCGCAGGCACATAATAAAATATTTATTAGTCCCATTAAAACGGCAAGAAAAAAGACCTTAATTTTCATATTTTCCTCAACAAAAAACAGGGAAAATTTTTTTCCCAAAATTTTAATGAGGATGCTTTTAAGGCCTTATTCCTGCTTTATACGGTACGGCAGATCCCATTTTTATATTATTTAATTTTATATTAAAATACTAAATTTTTTATAATGAAAACAAATATTATTTTTTTATTCGTATTATTTTTCATATAATTTATCTGTTTTAATCATTATTTAATACGATAAAAATAACATTTATTTAATCATATTAAGTTTTTCAATAAAATATTTTATCTGACATAGTATATTTTTTAATAAAATATATTGCATTATTAACAAGAGGCTCCGCCTACTACATTTTTAC
>CASEPJ010000130.1 GCA_949289715.1 uncultured Clostridia bacterium | reverse complement strand
TTTTTTTATACTTTTAACTTGATTTTTACTAGCTACGCAGTTGGTTTGAATTTAATTATATGAGTATCAACTTTTTAAATTATGTGTGTTTTTTTAATTTGTTAAAATTTATTTAATATTTTTAATTTAATTTTTATTTTAAAATTATGGAAACCGTTAAATCATTATAATTTAATTGAAAGGAGCAAAAAAATTATCATTTATTTTTAAGGTTAATATAAGTTAAATTTAATATAATATTAAAAAAATTTGATTAATAAACAGGTGTTTATTATGGTAAATTTAATTTTTAAAATATCTTTTTAAAATATCTTTTTAAAATGAATTTTAAAATTAATTTGCTTTTTATTTGACTTTTTTTTATTAATATGATAATATAAAACGAAATGTAAACAAAGGAGTAGTTATGAAAATTTTATTATCAGACGCCAATGTTTTTTTAAACGGCGATTTGGTTAAAACGAATATCATAATAGAAAACGGGCGCATTGTTTCTTTTTTTAATTCTCCTTTTCATTCATACGATAAAAGCTTTAATTTAAAAGATAAAATTATTTTGCCGGGGTTAGTTGACGTTCACGTTCACCTAAGAGAACCCGGCTTTTTTTATAAAGAAAGCATATATTCGGGGACTGCAGCCGCAGTAAGAGGAGGATTTACATCAGTTTGCGCAATGCCTAATTTAAATCCTTTCCCCGATTCGGAAGAAAATATTCTTTTTGAAAAAAAAATAATAGACGAAACCGCAAACTGTAACGTGTATCCTTATGCTACAATAACTGTAGAAGAAAAAGGAGAAAAATTAACCGATTTTAGTAAATTGAAAAATTACGCTGTTGCTTTTTCCGATGACGGAAAAGGAGTTCAAGACGAAAATATAATGTTAAAAGCGATGGAAAAGGCAAAAGAAAACGATGTGTTGATAGCAGCTCATTGTGAAGATAATTCTTTATTGAAAGGCGGTTATATTCATGAAGGTGATTATGCAAAACTGCATAATCATTTGGGCATATCCTCTAAAAGCGAATATAAACAGATAGAACGAGATATTGCCTTGGCAAAAAAAACGGGTTGTAAATATCATGTTTGTCATATATCGACAAAAGAAAGCGTTGCTCTTATAAAAAAAGCAAAGGAAGAAGGGGTAAACATCACTTGCGAAACAGCGCCTCATTATCTACTTCTATCGGAAAAAAATTTGGATGAAGACGGAAGGTTTAAGATGAATCCTCCGTTAAGAAGCGAAGAAGACAGACTTTCATTGCTGAACGGATTAAAGGACGGCACTATAGACATTATTGCCACCGACCATGCTCCTCATTCTCTTGAAGAAAAATCCAAAGGATTATCCGGCAGTCTTATGGGAGTTTCCGGTTTGGAAGTATCTTTCCCGCTTATTTATACCTATTTAGTTAAGAGCGGAATAATTTCTTTAAAGAAAGCAATGGAATTAATGTGGATTAATCCTTGTAAGAGATTTAAAATCAATCAACCGTTTATTGTTGGTGCAGTAGCAAATTTTGCAGTTTGGGATATAGACAATAATTATAAAATAAAAGGTAATGAATTTTTATCGAAAGGTAAAATAACTCCTTTTGAAAATTATGACGTTTATGGAAAATGTATTATGACAATGGTTAACGGGAGGTTTAAATGGATAAACAATTCGATAGAAAAATAGTTTTGGAAGACGGTTCGGTTTATTTGGGTTATTCTTTCGGTTCAAAATCGGAAAAAATATGCGAAATAGTTTTTAACACCTCTATGGTAGGTTATCAGGAAATTATTTCCGACCCGTCATATACATATCAGGCGGTAGTAATGACTTATCCTATAATAGGAAATTACGGTATCACCGACGAAGATTACGAAACAAAAACTCCTACTATTGGGGCAATTGTTGTTAAAGATTATAATGATTTTCCCAGTAATTTCAGAGCTACGAAAACTTTGGCGGAAATTTTGGAAGAATACGATATTCCTGGAATTTACGGAGTAGATACTCGAAAATTAACCAGAAGCATAAGAAATTTCGGTAGCAGAAAAGTTATAATCACCGACATCGGCGTTTCAGATGAGGAAGCATTGAATAAATTAAAAAATTACATTATGCCCACCGATGCCGTAAAAAAAGTAAGTTCAAAAAAGAAATGGTACAGCAGAACGTTTCATGCAAAATATAATGTGGTTGCCGTAGACTGCGGCATTAAATACAATATCATTCGCAGTCTTAATAAAAGAGGGTGCAACGTAACGGTAGTTCCTTTTAATATAACTCCCGACGAAATTGCCTCTTTAAAACCCGACGGAGTGTTTTTTTCCAACGGCCCGGGAAATCCGGAAGATGTAATAGAAACTATAGAGCTGATTAAAAAAATAAAAGGTAAATATCCCATATTCGGAATTTGTTTGGGACACCAGCTTATAAGTTTGGCATACGGAGCAAAGACTTATAAATTAAAATTCGGACACAGAGGGGGAAATCATCCCGTTAAAAATTTAATAAACAACAAAATCGAAATAACCAGTCAAAATCACAGCTATGCGGTGGATCCCAAAAGCATAGAAAAAACGAAATTGAAAATCACTCATATAAATATACTTGATAATACCATTGAGGGAGTTGAATATTTGAAAGATAAAATTTTCAGTGTTCAATATCATCCGGAAAGTGCTCCCGGTCCGCAAGACAGTGCGTATCTTTTCGACAAATTTATTAAAATGATGGAGGAAAGCAAACATGCCTAAAAGAACAGATTTGAAAAAAATACTCGTCATCGGTTCAGGCCCCATAGTTATAGGTCAAGCGGCAGAATTTGATTATGCCGGAACGCAGGCTTGTCTTGCATTAAAAGAAGAAGGTTATGAAGTGGTTTTGGTAAATTCCAATCCCGCTACGATAATGACAGATACCTCCGTAGCCGATAAAGTTTATATGGAACCTTTAACTTTAGAGTATTTGGGTAAAATTTTACGTTATGAAAGGCCGGATGCCATAGTTCCTGGTATAGGCGGACAAACAGGTTTGAACCTTGCTATGCAGCTATCCAAAAAAGGAGTTTTGGAGGAATGTCAGGTTGAAATGTTGGGTACTTCGCCTTCAAGTATAGAACAGGCGGAAGACAGAGAGCTTTTTAAGGAGCTTTGTGAAAAGCTTAACGAACCGGTATTGCCCTCCTTGATTGCACATTCGATAGAAGAAGGTATAGATGCCGCAAAAAAAATAGGCTATCCTGTAGTATTGAGGCCGGCGTTCACTTTAGGCGGAACAGGCGGCGGTTTTGCCGACGATGAACAAGAATTAAGAGAAATAATGAAAAACGCACTTATGCTTTCTCCCGTTAAACAGGTACTTGTAGAAAAAAGCATAAAGGGTTTTAAAGAGGTAGAATACGAAGTCATAAGAGATGCCAATGACACGGCAATAGCCATTTGTAATATGGAAAATATAGATCCCGTAGGCATACATACGGGAGATTCCATTGTAGTTGCTCCAAGCCAGACATTGACAAACAAAGAATATCATATGCTGAGAGATTCGGCTTTAAAAATTATAAGAGCATTAAAAATAGAAGGCGGCTGTAATGTTCAGTTTGCATTAGATCCGCAATCGTTCGATTATATTGTCATTGAGGTTAATCCCAGGGTTTCAAGGTCATCGGCGCTTGCCTCTAAAGCCAGCGGATACCCCATTGCCAGAGTTTCTGCAAAAATTGCCGTTGGTATGACTTTGGACGAAATAAGAATAGCCAATACTCCTGCAAGTTTCGAACCTACATTGGATTACGTTGTTACGAAAATTGCACGTTTCCCGTTTGATAAATTTACTTCCGCATCTAATAAATTAAATACACAAATGAAAGCTACCGGAGAGGTAATGAGCGTCGGCAGGACTATAGAGGAAAGCCTTTTAAAAGCGGTGAGATCTTTGGAAATCGGAGTTTGTCATATTTATATGCCCAAATTCGAAACTTATTCGCAAAAAGACTTAATGACGTATATAAGCGAAGGCAGAGACGACAGAATTTTTGCAATAGCAGAACTTATAAGACGCAAATGCGATTTGGGATTAATTTTCGACGCTACGAAAATAGATATGTTATTTTTGGAAAAAATTAAAAACATTGTCGATATGGAGGGAGAAATTGAAAAAAATTCCTTTAATTTAAATTATCTTAAAGAAGCTAAGAAGTTCGGATTCAGCGACAAATTTTTGGCAAAATTATGGAAATGCGATGAGTCGGAAATATACAAATTGAGAAAGATAAATAATATCAGACCTGTATATAAAATGATTGATACCTGCGCAAGCGAATTTGAAAGTTACGTTCCTTATTTCTATTCCACTTACGAAGAGGAAAATGAGTCTGTTATTAGTAATAATAAAAAAGTGATTGTTTTAGGTTCCGGTCCCATAAGAATTGGACAGGGAGTAGAATTCGATTATTCTACGGTACATGCAGTAAAAACCATAAAAGAAAACGGTTTTGAAGCAATAATTATAAACAATAACCCCGAAACGGTTTCAACCGATTACACAACAAGCGACAAACTTTATTTTGAGCCCCTTACCACAGAAGACGTTATGAACATAATCGATTTGGAAAATCCTTTAGGCGTCGTAGTGTCTTTGGGGGGACAGACAGCAATCAATCTTGCAGAGAGCCTGCATAAAAACGGTGTTAAAATAATAGGAACGAATATTGATGCCATAGACAAAGCGGAAAACAGGGACAGTTTCGAAAAAATTATGCAACAGCTGAATATTCCCGAACCGGAAGGTTATGCTGTAACTAATATCGAAGACGGTATTATAGCTGCCGAAAAAATAGGCTATCCCGTATTGGTTCGCCCCAGCTATGTTTTAGGCGGTAGAGCAATGCAAATTGTCGCAAATAAAGAATCTTTGGTTTATTATCTCGAGAATGCCGTTAAAATAGACGAAAAACAACCTGTTCTTGTAGATAAATATATTGTTGGAAAAGAATTGGAAGTCGATGCCGTATGCGACGGTAAAGATGTTTTTGTTCCCGGAATTATGGAACTGGTAGAAAAAACAGGTATTCATTCGGGGGACAGTATAAGCGTATATCCGACTTTTAGCGTTAACGACAAAGTGAAAGAAACTATCTTGGAATATACAAAAAAACTCGGTTTGGGTATAGGGATAATAGGACTATACAATATACAATTTATAGTGGATAAAAACGATAACGTGTATGTAATCGAAGTTAATCCGAGGTCCTCGAGAACTGTACCTTTCCTTTCGAAGGCTACAGGATATTCGCTTGCCGATATAGGCACGCTTGTAATTCTCGGTAAATCGTTAAAAGAACAGGGATTTAATATGCTTTATCCCAAAGAAAAAGACAAATGGTATGTTAAGGTTCCGGCATTCTCTTTTTCTAAAATACACGGTTTGGATGCATATCTTTCTCCCGAAATGAAATCCACCGGCGAAGCAATAGGATATGATAAAAAATTGACCAGAGCGTTATATAAAGCTTTTCAGGCTTCCGGTATGCATGTAGTAAATTACGGTACCATTTTTGTAACCGTTTCGGATGCAGATAAAGCGGAAGCGTTGCCGTTAATCAGAAGATTTTACAATTTGGGATTTAATATAGAGGCTACCGAGGGAACGGCAAAATTTTTAAAGAAAAACGGAATAAAAACCCGAATCAAGAAAAAGATCAGCGAAGGAAACGATGAAATTTTAGATTCCATAAGAAAAGGTTATGTAAACTATGTAATAAATACGAGAGAGGTCTCCTCGATGAGTCAACAGTCGGACGGATATAAAATCAGAAGGTGTGCGGTTGAAAATAACGTTACCATGTTTACGGCTTTAGATACCGTAAAAATATTACTCGATGTTTTGGAAGAAATAACAATAACCGTTTCGACTATAGATGCGTAGATGAAATTTAGGATGCGTAGGTGAAAAATGTATAAAAAAAATAACTATTTGGTACTGTCAAATATAAAATTAACGGAAAATATTTTTGAAATGCGCTTAAAAGGCGATACAGAATATATTACAAAACCGGGGCAGTTTATTAACATTGCAATAAACGGGTTTTATTTAAGGCGTCCTATTTCGGTATGCGATTTAAACGAAGACATAATTACCATAATTTATAAAGTTGTGGGGAAGGGTACTGAAAAACTATCTACCATAAAAGAAGGAAGTATTTTAGATGTTTTAACCGGTTTGGGAAACGGTTTCGATATTGAACTTTCGGGGGATTATCCTTTAATTATCGGCGGCGGAGTAGGTGTACCTCCCTTATATTATTTGGCAAAAAAATTATCGCAAGAGGGTAAAAAAGTTATTGCAGTATTGGGATTCAATTCAAAAAATGAAATATTTTATGAAGATAAATTCAAAAAAATTTGTTACAATACAGCCGTTACCACTGTAGACGGCTCATATGAAAATAAAGGTTATGTTACTTCGGTAATGGATAGATTTAATTATACTTATTTTTATGCGTGCGGACCTCAGCCTATGTTAAAAGCGGTTTACGATAATGCTAAAACTTTAGGTGAACTTTCTTTCGAAGAGAGGATGGGCTGCGGATTCGGTGCATGTATGGGGTGTACTTGTAAAACAAAATACGGCAATAAAAGAATATGCAAGGATGGTCCGGTTTTAAAAAAAGAGGAGGTTATATGGTAGAACTTGAAACTAGTTTGTCGGGGGTTAAGCTGTCTAATCCCATAATTCCGGCAAGCGGAACTTTCGGTTTCGGATATGAATTTTCAGAATTTTATGATATAAATATATTAGGCTCGATATCTTTGAAAGGAACCACAAAATCTCCCAGATTCGGCAATCCTACACCGAGAATTGCAGAATGTTATAGCGGTATTATTAATAGCGTCGGCTTGCAAAATCCCGGGGTGGAAAAGGTTATAAGCGAAGAATTGCCCAAACTTGCAAAAGTTTACAAAAAGACCGTTATAGCCAATATTTCGGGATTTTCGTTGGATGAATACGTTTATTGCGCAGAAAAATTCGATAATGCCGAAAATGTTTCGATTTTGGAAATTAATATAAGTTGTCCCAACGTACATAAAGGAGGAATGGCTTTCGGTACTTCTCCGGAAAACGCCTATGCCGTTACAAACGCAGTAAAAAAAGCGGTAAAAAAACCCGTTTATATAAAATTATCTCCGAATGTAACAGACATAAAAAAAATAGCTTCGGCATGTGAAGACGGAGGAGCAGACGGTTTGTCTTTAATAAATACTTTAATGGGGATGAGAATTGACTTAAATAAGAAAAAAGCCGTAATTGCAAATAAAGCAGGAGGATTTTCCGGCCCCGCCGTTTTTCCCGTTGCTTTGAAAATGGTTTTTGATGTTTTCGAAACGGTTAAAATTCCTATTATAGGTATGGGAGGTATATCTTCCGCCGAAGATGTTATAGAAATGATGCTAGCGGGCGCTACAGCCGTTCAAGTAGGAGCATATAATTTAATTAATCCGTATGCATGTAAAGAAATAATAGAAAATTTACCTGCAGTAATGGAAAAATACAACATTAAAAATTTAAAAGACATAATAGGAGGTGCGCATTAATGGCAAAAGATGTTATTATAGCGTTGGATTTTCCCTGTAAAGAAAAAACTTTGACTTTTCTCGATATGTTTAAGGATAAGAAACCGTTTGTAAAAATAGGCATGGAATTGTTTTATGCCGAAGGACCTTCTATTGTAAGAGAAATAAAATCGAGAGGACATAAAATATTTTTGGATTTAAAATTGCATGACATACCAAATACTGTAATGAAAGCGATGTCCGTTTTAGCCGACTTAGGGGCGGATATGCTTAATTTGCATGCTTCGGGAGCAATCCCTATGATGGAAGCTGCCATAAAAGGACTGACGTCAAAAGGTGCTTCTCGTCCGTTATTGATAGCCGTAACCCAACTGACGAGTATTTCCCAAGAGGTTATTCAAAGAGATTTATTGATTAATACTACATTGGAAAAAACAGTGGAACATTATGCACTAAATGCTAAAAAAGCCGGTTTAGACGGGGTTGTGTGTTCCCCTTTGGAGGCTAATAAAGTTCATCAAACCTGCGGTAAAAATTTTATTACCGTAACTCCCGGGGTACGTTTTGCCGACAGTGATGCAGGCGATCAGGTAAGAATAACCACACCTGAAAAAGCTAAAGAAATGGGCTCCGATTATATTGTTGTGGGAAGGCCTATTACAGCTGCGAAAAATCCTGTTGAAGCATATGAAAGATGTATTAATGATTTTTTGAAGAATTAATTTTAGGAGAATTAAAAATGAAAAAACAAATAGCTTTGGATTTACTTTCGGTAAATGCCGTATTTTTAAGGCCAAACGAACCTTTTATTTGGGCGAGCGGCATAAAAAGTCCCGTTTATTGTGATAACCGTTTAACGCTATCCGCACCAGAAGTTCGTGACAGAATAGAAAACGGTTTAGTGTCTTTAATTAAAGAAAATTATCCAGATTGTGAAATGTTAATGGGAACAAGTACTGCAGGAATAGCACATGCGGCGATTTGCGCCCATATTATGAAATTGCCTATGGGGTATGTTAGAAGCGGAGCAAAAGATCACGGTCGTAAAAGTCAGATAGAAGGAAAGCTAGAAGAAAATCAAAAAGTCGTTGTTGTAGAAGATTTAATTTCTACTGGCGGCAGCGTTATTGAAGTGGTTAATATTTTAAGAGAGGCAAAAGCCGATGTACTCGGTATTGTCAGTATTTTTACATACGGAATGAAAAAAGGATTAGAACGTTTAAAGGATGCAAATGTAAAAAACATCAGTTTAACCGATTTTGACGTATTGACTTCCGTTGCGGCTGAAAATAATTATATAAAAACGAGCGATAAAATAAGACTTTTGGCCTTCAGAGATAATCCCTCGGACGAAAGTTGGGTAAAAATTTGAGGTATATATGAGAAATTTATTGGATATTGTTGATTTTACAAACGAAGAATTAGATTTTCTTATGGATACGGCTGAAGATATAGCAAGCAACAAAGAAAAATACAGCGAGGCTTTAAAAGGAAAAAAGTTAGCTACTTTGTTTTTTGAACCGAGTACAAGAACGAGAATTAGTTTCGAAGCCGCAATGTTAGAGTTGGGGGGATCGATAATCGGTTTTGCCGACCCTAAAAGCAGTTCTGCCGCAAAAGGCGAATGTGTTAGAGATACGGTTAGGGTTATTGGTAATTATGCCGATATTATAGCAATGAGACATCCTTATGAAGGGGCAGCTTACGTTGCGGTAACAAAATCTCCCGTGCCGATAATTAATGCAGGCGACGGAGGGCATTGTCATCCCACACAAACTTTGGCAGATATGTTTACTATACGTAGGGAAATAGGGCGTATGGATAATTTGGTATTAGGTTTTTGCGGCGATTTAAAATACGGCAGAACGGTTCATTCATTAATCAATGCAATGATTAGATATAAAAACAATAAATTTATATTGATTTCTCCCTCAGA
>CASEPJ010000129.1 GCA_949289715.1 uncultured Clostridia bacterium | reverse complement strand
TTATTTATAATATATAATTAAAGTTTTTTATAGTAATTGCTTGTAAAAAATATTACCCTCTTATTTATGTGCCGTATATTTACGGCATTTTTTTAACATTAAAAATTATTAATCTACAAACTTTGTTAACTAAAATTAACTAAAGTCGCCTAAAATTACCGTTTAAAGCATATAAAATTTTCTTTATTTAATTTATTTTGATAAATTCTATTTATAAATTCAATTAAAAAACTTTAATATAAAAATATAAAACAATACAAACGAATTTTTAAAAAAGTATAAATTTTATTACTGAGTTTTTTTTAAAAACAACCATTTAAATTAGGTTATTTAAATTTAAATTTTTTAATGCAATTAAATTTATTCAATCGTTTTTTTAATCGTAAATATTTTTTAAAAAAAGTTATTTTAAGCAAAAAAAAGAAAATTTTCCCCGTATTTATGTTGACTTTATAAATTGTTTACATTACAATTAAAGAAAACCCTTAAGGAGGAGAAATATGAAATATTTTTGCGTAATTTCGCATACTCACTGGGACAGAGAATGGTATTTGCCTTTCGAAGGTTTCAGATTAAAACTGGTAGATTTAGTTGACCATCTTCTTGAAATTTTAGAAGATTATCCTGACTTTATTTTCCATATGGATGCACAAACGGTAGTTTTAGAAGACTATTTGCAAATCAGACCGGAAAAGAAAGCAATCTTAAAAAAATATATATCTTCAGGCAACATCGTTATAGGACCTTGGTATTTACAAAACGATTTTTATCTGACAAGCGGCGAATCTACAATTCGTAATCTTCTTGAGGGCATAAAACTTCAAAAAGAATATAACGGTAAAGCTAATACCGCATATGCTCCGGACCAGTTCGGCAATATATCTCAAATGCCTCAAATAATGAAAAATTTTGGGTTGAAAGGTTTTATTTTCGGCAGAGGAAATGAAAAGTACGAAAAAAACGAAAAAGGCGAATGGCGGCGTTGTAAAGATCCTCTTGAATTTATATGGAAAGGACCCGACGGATCTACCTGCACCGCTTTCCATTTAAGATATTGGTATAACAATGCTCAGCGCTTCTCAGAGGATATTAATAAAAATTTATTGCAGCTTAATTATTTTATAGATATGTATAGGGAATTTGAAGTAACCCCCTATATATTATTGATGAACGGTGTAGACCATCTTGAACCTCAGGGAAATCTTTTGCCGATACTTGACGATATAAATAAAAATTTACAGTCGGGAGAAAAACTTAAAGATTATCCTAACTTAAACAAAGATATGGTAATAAAACAATATAATATGGATCAATACGTTTCAGACGCATTGAAATTTATTGAAGAAAACGAAGTAAAATTACCTGTTATTGAAGGTCAACTGCGTTCCGGTTCCGAATTTTCCATACTTGCGGGAACATTTTCTACTTGTACCGACATAAAAAGAGAAAACGTACTTGCACAAAATATGCTTGAATGCAAACTCGAACCTATATATTCAATAATGGAAAATAATATGAAAGGTTCATATTCTAACGACCATTTCAGATATATGTGGAAATCTTTAATTAAAAATCATCCTCACGACTCTATATGCACTTGTTCGCACGACGGCGTAATTCAACACATGAGAGGCAATTATAACAATTTAAGCTATATGACTTCTCAAATGTTGGAAAGAGGCATGAAATCAATTGCCAATCATATCGACACCAAGGGAAGAGAAAATCCCGATAATTTCATAATAACTCTTGTCAATACCACAGAAAAGCCTGTTGACGACATAGTTAAAATAGAAATATTTATATCGGACAATACGAAAATCGAAAATTTCGAATTATTTGACGGCGAAGGAAATAAAGTCGATTATCAAATAATTGAAAAATTTAAAGGTGTTTATAATTCAACTTCACCAGTTAATTTACCAGGAATTATAGACGGTACGTCTTATATAGTTTATATAGATGTTAAAAACGTTAATGCTATGGCTGCTAAAGGAATTATTGTTAAAGCTTCACCCACTTACTCCCCTATTAACGTAGTTAACGTTAAAACAGATAAACCAGAAATCGACAACGGTTTAGTTAAAATAGATTATTCAAGAGGAAAAGTTAATTTTAAATTCTATAACACCAATAAAACAATAAAAAATGCGGTTGAAATTGAAGATGAAGGAGAAATAGGCGACTCTTACGTTAATATTCCTTCAAAAGATGCTGCTATTAAATGCAATCTGTTTAAATCAAAAGCGGAAGTCATAGAAAATAATGAATTTTATAAAAAACTTAAAATTAATTACGAACTAAAATTGCCAGCATACTATGATTATGCAAACGATAAGAGAAGCGACGAAACGATAATTTCTCCCTGTGAATTGATATTCACTTTAAAAAAAGGTTCCGATGTCATAGATATGGAATATAATATAGACAATAAATCCAAAGACCATAGATTAAGATTTATTTTCAATACAGAAATCAACACCGGCGACGTATCTTATTCGGACATTCCTTTTGACATTTTAAGACATACCGACGCAGAACATTTCTATGCAACCAGAAGCAAATCACTGCCCTCCACTTCTTTCGCACTTTTGCAAAACA
>CASEPJ010000128.1 GCA_949289715.1 uncultured Clostridia bacterium | reverse complement strand
AAACTTTCTTTTATAATAAAGCCCGAAGAAGAATATTTTTGTGCTATTTCTTGCTTTCTTTCAGCAATAATTCCGCTTGCAATTAAAAAACCGCTATTTTTCAAAGCTTTTTTAAAGAAGTTACAAAATTCCGATAATATTCCTGCCGTTAAATTGGCTAAAACAATATCGTATTTTTTAGATTCCAATTTCATTCTTAAATTACAATCTGTCAATATATCTCCCAAAAAAACTTCCATATAGTTTAATGGAATATTATTATACCCGGCATTTTCTTTAGTCATTTTATATGCATCTTGAGAAATATCACAGAAATCACAATGCGACGCCCCTAATTTCAATGCGGTAATTCCCAAAATTCCGCTGCCGCATCCCATATCCAATATTTTTTTATTTTTTACTTCTATTTTCTGCATTAACTTAATACAGCCTGCCGTAGTCGCATGATTTCCGGTTCCGAAAGCAATACCGGGATCTAAAATAACTTTGATTTTTTTTGATGTACTGCTTTCCCATTTAGGAACAATCATAACATTATCTATTGCAAAAGGTTTATAATATTTTTTCCAGCCGTCTGCCCAACCTTTATCGTCAACGCTATTAACCGTTATATTAAGCGAACCGAAATCCAAAGTAAAAAGCTCTTTACATTCGTTAAGCTTTTCTCTCAATTGCTCAACGATGCTTTCGCATAAATTTGGAGATACCATTCCCTTTGCGGTAACTTTGTCGGGATAATTTTTTACGAATTCATCGTCAACATAGTCCCATCTTTTACTGTCCGAGGCAAGAAAAGATAAATTGTTTCTGTCCGTTATTTCGACCCCGTCCATACCTAATTCAAACATAATGTCGCTTACAAGGTCTGCCGTTTGTGAATTTGTTTCTACTTCTATTTTACACCATTTCATAAATACTCCGTTTATCCTAATCGGGCGTTCAAAAAATTCGAACACCCGATTATATAACAATTAAAAATAGTTAATAATTTGCATAAATCAATTAAATAATTTATATTAAATAAATAATTTAAATTTTTAGGTATTATAAATTACTTTGAATTTTAAGCAATATTAATTTTTCGATAAATCAATATAAAATTTAACAATTGATATAAATTTTATAGCCGATTTATTTAAGCTAAATAAATAAACGTTTATAAGTTCAATTCTCCCAAACGATTAAAGATATTTTTTATTGAAATTTTTAACTCCTTGTATGGAAGCATATCCGTCTTTCTGTTTAATAAGGAAATAAACCGCATTTTCGTAAACTTTATTGAATGCACGAGCTTTTAAACAAACGGTTATGCCCAAAGCTTCAGGAACTTTAAGCGAAATTTTTCCTGCAGATGCAGAAAGACCGTTTCCGCATTCTACAGAAAAATTCCTTTTTTCCAAAAGCGAATCGTCCGCATATATTTCACATTCTATTTCTATATTCGTAACTTTATCGTCATTTGTAGCATATACTTCAAACGTTAAATCTTCTCCGCAATTCCACAAAAGTTTATCGTATTTTATAGAAGGATTGATTTTTGCGAATGCTCTTGTAACTGCCTTATAAGATTTTTTAGGAGTATTATAATAATCAATTACCGAAGTATTAAATACGTTAGGATAAGGCTCGTTGCCCGCCCATATAATCGACCCGCTGTTGTTAAAAGCTCTTCTTCTGTTTCCCTCTAAAGTATAGCGCAAAGATTCTGCTTGCATAAACTGACTTATTTCGCAATAATCGTTTAAATCTGCCGGCTTACCGAACAATGCAAAATCTCTGTATATTCCCGTATCCCACCATTCTCCGTGATGTTTCCAAACGGGATTTTCCGTTACAGTAGACATATTTAGATTTTTAGGCGATAAAAATTTTTTCAAAGAAGAAACCGAACTCATTGCGTCGCAGCCGAATTCCGAATGGAAAAGGCTGTCGGAATTATTGACTTCGGTATAATGATTTACAACTCCGCTGTATTTCCAAGGACCGTGAACGTCGTGATTATGACCTTTCAGGCCGATATTTAAAAATCTATTATCGCCGCTGGGGGAAGATGGCAGCATGGGAATAAAAGGACAATTTTTTTGCACAACATTATATAACATTTCTATGTTTTTATCGTCGAAATCCACCCCTACTTCAAAGGATTGTCCTTCGATAATTCGATTATTCTCCGACGACAACTCATTGCCTCCTGCAAAAACGGTTAACGATACATGATTTCTTCTGGTTTTGGTTGCAAATTCGGCGGTTCGTTCTGCCAATTTCAAAAATTCGGGAATTTTACTCGGAACGTTGTTTATGCCGGAAGAAGACTGAATAAACTCCTGCCATACCATAATACCTAATCGATCGCATAAATCGTAAAAATCTTCGCTTTCTATAAGTCCGCCACCCCATACTCGAACAATGTTCACGTTTGCCTTTTTAACCAATTTTAAAAGATTTTCATAACGTTTTCTCGTAACGGTTCCATAAAGCAGATCCAAAGGAGTAAGATTCAATCCCTTGCAATAAATTTTTTTACCGTTAATTACAAAAGTATAATTATATATACAATTCAGAGTATTCTCGTTTCTTTCCAATTTTACGGTTTTCAAACCGACTTTTGCCGTCATACCATGAGAAACCGTTTCGTTTTTTATAACCTCCATTTCCAAATCGTAGAGATTCTGTTTCCCGTAACCGTTAGGCCACCATAATTTTGCATTTTCAATTTTTATTTCAAAATGGGCGTTACCGTTTGATATATCGCTTTTATAAGTTTTTCCGGCAATGCGGCAAACAGCAAAGCAATCTTTTTCGGCACCGGAAATTTCCATATCCAATAACGCTTTTCCTTTTTCTGCGGGGAATAATGTTTCAAATCGGAAATTTTCGATTTTTGCACTATTACTGTATTCGATATAAACCGGCAAATACAACCCTATGTTTACCATGCGAGTAGAAAAATCCCATTTATAATTAAATCTGGCCTTTTGAGTATGCGTCATTGAGGTATAACCTATCTGCCCCATTTCCTGAGGAGGATTTTCAAATATCACGGTAATTGCGTTTATGCCTTTTTTTAATTTTTTTGTAATATCGAGTTTAACGGGAACGTACATTCCTTCCGCATCCGCAATTTTTTCGTTGTTTAAAAATATTTGCGCTTTATAGTCTATTCCCATAAACACCAATTCGGCTTTTTCAAAATCGGTCTCCTGCCTTTCGAATTGAGTATAATAAACCCACCAACGGTTTTCTATCCATTCCGCTTTAAGCGAATTCATATCCTTATACGGATCTTCTATCAGCCCCGCCCTGTATAAGTCGGCATGGACGCCCCCCGGAACTTCGGCATCCACCTCATCGTAAATACCGCTTAAGTGAACTCCGGTTTCCCAACTTGTTCCGAAAATCGGGCAATACGGATAGTATCCGGCAAGTTTCCATTTTTTGAGTTCCTGTTTCATAATAATTTCTCCTTATCAAAATATATAAAAAACAAGTTTTTTTTATTATACAATTTATTAAATTAAATAACAAATATTTTTTTAATGATTTTTTGTATTTATTTAAAATCGAACAGAAAAAATGTTTAGTAAATAATTGTGATGCTTTTTTGTTTATTAAAGTAGAAATAAATTATCAGTTTAAATACAAATAAATTATCGATTTTATTTTTTTTAAAAACCATTAAATTTTAATAAATACTATAAAATTTATAAATTTTTTCTAAAGGAGAAATAAAATATTATCGATTTATTTTGCAGTTAAAATCGATATAATTTTTATTTTCACAAATTTTATTAACTGTCAAACTATAATGCAATTTTCAATCAAAAACTCATAAAATTTCTTAAACAAAATTGATTAAAAATTAATGTTTTTTTGAATTTTTATTTTTTCGTTTAAAATTGAAATTTATAAAAATAATTTATCTGTTAAAAAAATAAAAAAATATTAAAATTGATATTGCACACATATAAATTTTATGTTAAACTAAAAAAGAACACTCAGGCATAAAAGCCGATAAAAGTCAAAGAACAAAAAGGAGAAAATTATGGAAAAATTTTACATTATAGACACCGTCAAAATAACCCAAGACATGAATCTTGCAAACGAATACGATACATTAAGTTTCATCTCCTGTTTTCAGGGAATAAAAAATAAACTAAAACCACAAATATTTATAATTTGCAAAGAAAAGACAGACAATTTTTGGTTAAAAGAATTACAAAATGACGGTACAATAAAAAAAGACGCAAAAGTTATCAATACACTTCAAGATTTTTTAAGTGAATTTTCATTAGATATAAATAATTTCGGTCTCTGCGTTTGGGACGAAAATGTTCCCGCAACTTTCAATGCGGCAGTAACGATGTGCGGCATAAAAAATTATTTGCCCGTAAGAAAAGGGGAATTATTTGACTCGTTGATAAAATCGGGCGTAAAAATTAAATATGATTTAAGAAATAAATTTACAGGCGAAGGAAAAATTCCCGACAGCGACATTAATTCCTCAAAAAGCAAAAAATGCGATGTATATTTATGGATGTTAAATCAATTTAAAGATTCTGTCTCAAAAAGCATTATGGGATATTATCCCGACCCTTACCCTATAATTAACGGAGAATATACCACTACTTTTCAAATGAACTTACCCAATCTCGATTATATGGTAGCAAATTCTTCTTTTGTGTTTGACCTCTCCCCCTGGGAAGACGAAGTCCCCTGCGACGACCCTACCCAACCCATGGGGTGCGACTATAAAACGTTAACCACAATTTTAAAAGAACTTTATACCCCCGACTCTTTCAAATCGGTAGCGGGTTTTGTGCCTTGGCATGTCAAATATACCGTGCATAAAAATAAAAGCAAACACGGCGAAGTTGCGGGTGAATGGAGATACGGCGAAATTCTTTCCGCTTACAATGCTTATTTAGATGCCGATGCCGTAGGTTTGGGCGATTTGTCTAACGCTTCTTTTTACCGTTTTATAAAGAAAAATAAATATAAAAATAATAAAACAATGCGGATAAAAAATTTTAATAAAGAGGACAAATATCTGCTTTATTATATGGGGGATTACGACAGCGCTGCCTGGTTTAACAGGACGATTCCCGTATTTTTTGGTGAAAAAAATTCCAGAGGAAAATATCCTTTAATGTGGGCATTCAATCCCAATCTCAGCGACAGAGTGCCTCAAGCATTTAATTTTATGTTTGAAAGGCTTACCGAAAACGATTATATCATTCCCGGAGATTCCTGTGCCGGTTATTTAAATCCGACTTTGGTACTGTCCCCCAGAAAACACTCCGACCTGCCTTCGGCAGACAAAGCATTTATTGAACACAATAAAAAATACTATTCTCTTTACGATACCGACATGACGGGATTTTTACTTAACGGCGATGTACCTTTAACCGAAGGAACTTTGGATATGTATCTTGAATTTTCAAAAGGCGGCGTTATTCAAAATAATATTAACATATATCCTTTTGTATATAAAGGTATGCCTGTTGTATCAATGTGCTGTTATTACGGAGATCCACCCTCCACTCCTGAATGGATAGCCGAAAAAATTGAAGAAAAAATTTATAATAAAGACAATATAGAAGAAAACTTTTTTGCCGTTAGAGGCGTACTCGTCCACCCCGATGTTATCAACAAGGCTTTCGATATTCTAACTTCAAAACATCCGGATATTAAAATTTGCGACCCGTATTCGTTTTTCGAAGGGGTAAAAAAATTAATAACGAGAACAAGATTAGAAATAAAAAAAGATAAATAAAATATAATTTTAATTTAACTAATTAATTATATTTTAAATAAAAATTAAAAAAAACAAAATTTTACCGTTTGAAGCAATATTATTTTATGATAAAAATCAAACGATATGTTATAATAAAATAAAATTATTATCGGAGGTAATGTATGGCAACCGAAACAGGAAAAAGCAGAATTATAAAAGCTTTTACCAGACAAAAAATCGAGGGCTTGGTACCCCATTTCGAAATGGTTTTTTTCCTGACTATGGAAAAAATCGGAAAGGTACACCCCTCTCACCGTTCATATCATCAATGGAACCAAATGAGCGAAAAAGAACATAAAGCGCATTATGTGGATATTGCACACTGCTATGTGGATATAGCCGATATTTATCACCACGATGCTATATTCCCCCAGCTTAACACAGGCGACGTTGAAGGCACCGTAAGAGTATTGGAAGAAATGAGAAATCTCGACAACGGCAAATATTTTATCATGTTGCACGGAGATCCCACTTATGCCATACCCGACGGCAACAGTATGATGGATTTTTCGGTACGTTTATATGAAGATATGGAAGGTTTAAAACAAGACCAAGAAAAAAATATGAATAATATGCTAGAAGCGGTTTATAAAATAAGCAAACACGAAGGTTTATTGGACGGACTTGCTCTCTGCTCCGATTATGCTTTTAACGTCAATCCGTTTTTCACGCCGGAAATTTTCGGTGAACTCATCGCTCCGTGTTTAGAAAAGACAATCGCTGCATATCGCTCCATGGGGTTATACACTATGAAACATACCGACGGTAACATAAACCCTATATTAGAGCAAATCGTTCAGTGCAAGCCGGATGCCGTTCATTCCGTAGACCCGCAAGGCGGAATGAGCTTGACGGATTGTATGAACAAATATAACGATAAAGTAACTTTCGTGGGCAATGTAAACTGCGGCCTTTTACAGACGGGAACAGACGAAGAAGCCGCAGCGGACGTAAGAAGAGCTTTAAAAGAAGGAATGAGCAAGCCCACGGGTTATGTCTTTGCAACTTCCAACTGTGTTTATACGGGAATGCCTTTAGACAGATATGAAATGATGAATAAAATTTGGCGTGAAGAAGGCTTTTATAAATAAACATATATTAAAATTCAATACATTTAAACAGTAAAAATAAAAATTATAAAACATATGCAAAAAAGGAACGGTTT
>CASEPJ010000127.1 GCA_949289715.1 uncultured Clostridia bacterium | reverse complement strand
GAACTTCCCTATCAGGTAAATAAAGCAAATCTTATATCTTCCATTGCCGACCTTGTTAAATCAAAACGAATAGAGGGTATATCCGACATAAAAGAGGAATCCGACAGGGAGGGTATGCGTATAGTTATAGACATTAAAAAAGACGCTAACGCCCAAGTCGTTTTAAATACTCTTTATAAACATACCGATTTACAGGTTTCAAATGGAATAATCTTTCTAGCTTTGGCAAATGGCGAACCCAAAGTAATGAATTTGAAAGAAATTTTAGGCTATTATATAGAACATCAAAGACAGGTAATTATAAGAAGGACGCAGTTCGACCTTGACAAAGCGTTGGAGCGGGAACACATAGTAAAAGGTTTAGTAATAGCGCTTGCCAATATCGACGAAGTTATAGCCATTATCAAAGCCTCCAAAGACAGGGCGGACGCTACCGAAAAACTGATGAGTGCTTTTGAACTATCGAAAAAACAGGCGGATGCCATTCTCGACACCCGTTTGCAAAGACTGACCAGTTTGGAAGTGCAAAAATTAAAAGACGAATTGGAAGAACTTGAAAGAATCATTGCCGATTTAAGGGCTATTTTGGGCGACGAGCATAGAATAATGGAAATTATTAAGACAGAGCTCGGAGAAATTAAGGATAAATACGGCGATGCAAGAAAAACCGAAATTTCCATAGATATGGGAGATATCGATATTGCCGACCTTATCGAACCCGACGATGTGGTAATAAGTCTTACGCACTTAGGTTATATTAAGAGAATGTCCACTTCGGAATATCATGCGCAAAGAAGGGGCGGCGTAGGAGTAACCGCTCACAGGCCTAAAGACGAAGACTTCGTAGAGAGTATGTTTATTACCAATACACATAATGAAATTCTTTTCTTTACTAATTTCGGCAAGGTATACAATCTTATGGGGTATGAAATTCCGGAAGCTCAGCGAACGGCAAGAGGCAGAGCGATAATAAATCTCCTGCAGCTTTCCGACGGCGAAAAGGTTACTGCCGTTATACCTGTTTTAGGGGAAGGCGACGGTAATTTAATGATGTCTACTAAATTCGGCTATATTAAAAAAACCAATGTTAAAGAATTCGATACAATAAGAAAGGGCGGTAAAATTGCCATAAAACTTAACGAAGGCGATGAATTGATAGGTGTTATTTATACCGAAGGAAAAGACGAAATACTGCTTGCTTCATCCTCGGGCAAATGTATAAGATTTAACGAAAAAGACGTTCGTTCTATGGGCAGAGATACGCAAGGCGTAAAAAGTATGAAATTGGACGAAAACGATTATGTAGTCGATATGGCAAAAGTTTGGGAAGGCTGCGAGGTTATAACTATATCTCAATTAGGTTACGGTAAGCGTTCCTCCATAGACGATTACAGATTGCAGTCAAGAGCGGGCAAAGGTATAAAAGCCGGCGTGTTCGATAACGAAACGGGCAAACTTGTCAATCTTAAAGTTGTAAAACCGGATGACGACGTGATGATTATTTCCGATGATGGTACCGTAATAAGAACGCCGGTGGCAGACATAAGAGTTATCGGTAGAAATACAAAAGGTGTAAAAATCATGAGACTTAGAGAGGGAAGTTCCATAGTCTGCGTTGCTTTGACACCTCACGAGGAAGAAAAAAACGAACAGAGCGAAGATGCAGAACAGAGCGTTCTCAATTCCGATAGTAATACGGAAGTCGTTAGCGAATATGCGGATATGACTTCGGAAAACGAAGAAAATTCGGATAAGACGGAAGACGATTCGGAGTATAGAAAAGATGACGATATCGAGTTGTAATAATCTGAAAAATTTTAATATCAACTAAAACGATAAAAGTGCTTTTTAAATTAATTTTTAAAAAGCACTTTTATAATTAATATTAACTTTTTTAATAAAATAATCAATTAATTAAATAATTTTTTAACTTATAATTTTAGTCCCTTTTTATGGAGTAAATTATTATTATTTTAACAATATAATTTCATAATATTAAAAGGCGAATTTTATAAAACAATTAACCTTTTTTACCTACATAGATTACCGCACAGGCTTTAGGACCTGTATGGACTCCTACAACATTGCAAATGGGAATCGTTATTGAATTTGTATTTTTGAAATAATTCTGCGATAAATTTTTAAATTCATCTAAATTATCTTCTGTCTCAGAATATGCATAAATTACGGGATAATCGGTGTCGGGAACAGTTTCCTTTGTTTTTTCGAACATGGATTCCAATGCTTTTTTTATTCCTTTGTTTTTACTCAATACCACTACCTTATCGTCAACCGTTATCAACGGTTTAATTTTTAGAACCGACCCTACGAAAGCCGAAAAAGCGGAAAGTCTGCCCCCTTTTTTTAAGTATTCCAGAGTATCGACTACAGCATAAAGTTTAATTCTGTTTTTAAATTCGTTTAAATGTTCGCATAATTTTTCTATATCGTATTTTTCATAATTATTTACGGCTTCGTTTATAATAAGTCGAATAACGCCGTGGGTTGAACCGGAATCTATTATATGTACATCATCGTAATTTGAAAGTTCCTTTGCCGCAAGAGCAGCTTGATAAGTACCGGAAAGTCCGGAGCCAATTAAAACTGCTATAACGGTTTCGTTTTTTTCTTTTGCTTCTGAAAAAAGTCTGACGAAAATTTCCGGCGAGGGCTGTGAGGTTTTCGGAAAACCGTTGTAATTTTTAAGTTTTTCATAAAATTCTTTATGCGTTAAATCCTCGTCTGAGTATGTTTCGTCGCCGAATATAAAATTTAAAGGGACTATTTCCATATTTAACTGTTTTGCTTCATCTAAGGTAAAACCCGAAGAGGAGTCGGTAATTATTTTTAGTTTTTTCATATATTTTCCTTTTTTTATTTATTTTTTACAATGTTAAATTTTGATTTAAAATTTAGTGTTTTTTTAAATTAAGCGTTTGGTTTGCCGTTATGTATAAAAATAAAGGGTAGTAAAGCACATTCGAATAATTTTAAATAATTTAAAATTCAAAATTTTATTTTAATAAATTTATTTACTTTGGCTAAAAGAATTTTTGTGGTAATGCGTTTTTGGCTTTAATTATGTAAAACGTATTTATTATTGTGTTATTAAAATCCGAAGTGAAAGAAGCAGGGGCAATGTTATGAAAAGACTTTATCGGTTAATAAAGTCATCACGTCGGAAATCTTTTGTATTTCCTCATTTGACAAATTATCTTTCATTTTATTCCAAATAAAATCTCCGTAAGTATTGTCAGCAGAATAATATTTTAAAAATTTATCGGTTACGGCGAGGGTATATTCTCTGCCGTCTTCGTCGGACGGTATTTTTTTAATATATCCCTTTTCTGTAAGAGTTTTAACTTTATAAGTTGCATTGGGTTGAGAAATTTCTATAAAATCCGCAAATTGTTTTACGGTAGGTCGATTCATTAAAAAAATTAATTCCGCACTCGACAGTTCAACCGCACTTAACGAACCTTCTCTCTCTTTTACAAGGCAGAATAAATGTTTATAAAATTCCATTCTGAACAATCTGTAAACTTTTTCGAATTTTTCTTTTAACATTTTTTTAAACCTTTACCTAAAAAATCATAAAAGTACTTAAAAAATTTTAAGTACTTTATAATAATATATATTTATGTAATAAAAGTCAAGTAAATACTTAAAAAATTTTAAGTATTTTTTTGAAAAAAACTTATTAAAAAAATTATTTATTGTAAAACAAAAAATATTAAATTTTCTAAACGCTTTATAAATTATAATTATATCTAAATGAAAAAAACTTGATTTAATAAAAAATAATAGAATTTAAAATATATCGATTGAAATTTTTTTTAAATAATTATGGTTAAAATTGAATACTAATAAAACAATATTACTAAATGAATTGACAAATTAAGCGTTGCGTTTAATATTATATTTATTTAATAAAAAATTAAGGAGCAATTATTTAATTGCTCCTTGTGAGGGGGAAAGAAATATAATATACACCAATTGGGTGTAGATTATCAAAATAAATTATAAGGCGTTTGCACTTTTATGTTCTTGAATGCGGTTTCTAATGCGTTCTGTAACGAAACCGCCTTCGGATTCGTATTTAACTTTCATTTTTCCGTCTTCGTAAGTTACAAAAAACTTAAATTCAAGTTCGATATTTCCGTCTTTGTATTCAGCATAGTAATATTCGTTGCCATCCACCGTTCTTTTTGTTAATTTTAAAGTGAATTCGTGATTGCCTACCGCTGTGGTAATTTCGAGTTCGGTTTTATTATCTTTTG
>CASEPJ010000126.1 GCA_949289715.1 uncultured Clostridia bacterium | reverse complement strand
CTTTAGACTAAAATTACGATATTTTATGCGAAAGACAACAAAAGTAAGGAGGCATATTAAATGAGCAGACGTAAGTCAATCGTCATTTTATCGGTACTTGCAGTACTACTTGCGGCACTTGTATTCTTTTCTTTCGTGCCTTTCAAAGCGGGTTATTATGACTATAAAACTTTCTTTGGGGCTATGAATATAGGTGACGATATCGGCGGCGGAGTTCACGCCGTGTATCAGGCAGATTTAAGCGAATCGGAAAACTCTGCGGAAGAAATGCAGAAAGTACAAAACAGGTTCATGGATCTGTTGAAAAAATATAATTTCACCGGTGCTACAACGGCAATATTGGGGGAAGACTGCATCCGTGTCGAATCGTCGAACACTAACGACGCTTCTACTTTTCTTTCATATGTAACAAACAGCGAAAATTTAAAATTTACCTCTTCTTCGTATAATAACAGCGAAGCATTTTTAACGGGTAAAAACATTGAAACGGTAGACGTAAGATACAACAGTTTGAATCAAGAATATGTATTGTATTTGAAATTCGACGAAGAAGGCACAAAACTTGCACAAACTGCCACTTCGGAAATAGTTTCCGCTTCGGGTACTATGGAAATCACCATAGGCGACACGCAGATATTCTCTTCTTCTCTCTCCGAAGCCATAACAACGGGTGAAACATTCATCAGCGGAATGGGCAGCGGAACGGAAGGTTATCAAACGGCATTAAACTACGCAATGCAATTAGACGCTTGTTCTTTCGACGTTAATCTTCAAATTTTAGATGTCAGCGAAAATACGGCGGTTGCCGGAGTATTTTCGAAAACAGCCGTTATTATTGTTTTGGCAGTTTGCTTTGCCGCTGTATTGATTGCATTCCCCGTTAAATTTAAAATGGGAGGTTTGGTTGCAGACATAAGTATTCTCTTCTTTACTTTCGTTTCGCTTTTCCTTTTGGCAATCATCAAAACGACCGTCGTTAATTCAACATTTATTTTAGCGGTGCTTTTCGGTTTATTATTTATATCAAATGCTATGTTTATGATTTTGAAAAACGTAAACGATAACTTCAAAATCGGTAAAACAATCACCGCAAGTTTGTCCATAGGTTACAAAAAATCTCTGTTTGCCATTCTTGACACGTCGATTGTATTATTCGTTGCATCTTTACTCTTCTATTTCGTTACTATCGGAAACATGTCGAATTTCGCCCTTCCTTTGTTTATAACAATCGGTCTTTCGGCATTGGCATCGCTTGCATTATCCAGGTTGCTTGCCGTTTGTATTTTCGCTTTGGCGTCTGAAGATAAACATGCCAAACTTTTAGGATTGAAAGAGGAGGCTTAATAATGAAATTATTAACTAATTTATCTTCTAAAATGAAAAAATGCCTTATTGTTTCTTTGGTTTTGATAATTTTGGGAATGGTATTTTTCTTCTTCCCCGGAATAAACAAAACGGTCGATTATACAGGCGGAACCTACCTTTCAGTTGAATTAGGCTCTGACCTTACAGAAGAAAATTACAAAGAAAATTTAAATGAAATTAAAGATGTATTAAAAAATAACGGAATAAAAACCATAGGCTACGATGCGCTTGAAGGAAATTATACAAAAACATCCATTGTAATAAAATACAAAGATGTAAAAAATGTAGATATGGAAAGTGTTAACGCAACAATAAAATCTCAATTGGAAGAACATTTTACTAATAAAGATTATCTTGTTGAAATAAGCTATTATAAACTTAATAAAGCACAAAGCGTTAATAACTATCTTGCAATATTAATATTATCTTTGAGTTTAATAGTTGCAGCATTCGTATATATGGGATTAAGATATCGTTGGCTTGCCGCTTATTCTATGATAATTGGTTTAATACACGATGTTTTATTGACTATTGCCATAACCACCATAATAAGCTTTACCGGTTTATATTTATTCGACGAGAACTTTATTGTTATAATTGTCGGCGTAGCTTTCTATTCAATATTTAATTCGATGATGTTATTCGATAAAGTTAGAAACAATATTAAAAGAGAAACTCTTAAAAATTCCGATTATTTCGAAATTGCCGAAATTTCGTTAAACGATGATTTAACCAGATTTACTGTCGTAAATATCGTTGCATTAATATTCCTTTTAATATTCGGCATTGTAGGTATAACTACCGTTGGTTCGTTAGCCGTTCCTGCAATAATAGGAGTTTTAGCAAGTTCATACGGTTGTTTATTTATAGCTCTTCCCTTGTGGGCTGCATTCAATTCGAAAATAAAAAGAGATAAATTAAAAGCAGCTGAATTAAAAGCAAAAAGCGATGCTGAAGATAACGAAATGTAAATAATTTATTTAAAAGTAAATAATTTATTAAAAAAAACTATCGGTTTTTCCGATAGTTTTTTTATTTTTAAAATTATTTTAAGTGTTAATTAAGCAATTAAAATTTATTAAAAAATTTTTATTATGAAAATTTAAAAAAACAATTAAGTTTATTTAATATAATTAATCGAAATATAAATTAATTAAAACTGTTAAATTCAAAAGGATCGGTTTGTCTGTTTAAATAGTTTTGCAAATACATCAGCGAATAATTAAATTTTTCTTTTTCCGCATAAAAGAAACATTTATTCTCCACCAAACTTTTGACATAAGGTAACTTTTGCATTGCCGAAGCATAATTGTTTTCGTAAAAAACTTCATACATTAAAGCATAAACTGCAGCCGAAGGATATTTTGAATTTTTTAAAGCTCTTATATACATTACGGGTAATTTAGAATATAATTCTATTGCACTAAAATTATTGTTAAATACTATATCGCAATAGGCAATTTCGCATATTAAAAGTTCATGATACATTTTGGGATAATTGTGTAAATTATTGTAAAGATGAATTTTTATATTGTTAGCTTCAAAATAATTGCCAACTATAAAATAATGATACATCATATTCACATAAACCGGCAGGACTATCAAATCGGTATTCATATAATCATAATTCAAAAATTCCAATTGCGCATAAGTTTTATCTTCGTAAAAACTCTCTTCCATACGCAGCTGGTCGTAAAGCGCTTTTCTGCATTCAAGATTTTTTAAAAGCAATATATTCGTTCCGTCGTTATAATCCGACAAATACGGTATGGAATTTGTGCATAATAACAAATAATTTACGGCACTTATACAAAATAAAAAAACAAAAAGTAATTTATTGCTTACCAAAAAAGATAACACCGTCGATATTGAAAACAGTGTGAAATTTATTATAACTCCCCCCAAATTATAAAGTTTATAGGGTATATCATCGGAAAATTCCTTTTTATAAACCATTAAACATTGGCCTAAAATCTCCCTTGTTAACGGTTGTTTAGAGAATTTTAATTTATTATTCTTTTTATAAATTAACAAATTTAATATTTGAAAGGATAAAAACTTATAACCCGTTAAAAACCCGAAAAGCAAATGCCCTCCTTCGTGGAAAATAATGCTGCAGAAAAAACTTATTATTAAAACAATAAAAGTAAATATGCTTTCTGCATAATTTAAATAATTCATTTCGGCAAGTTTGTTTTCTACGACCAAAATAAAATATATGCAATAAATTAAAATCATTAAAAATAATATCGATACGCTTACAGCTTTTTTATTTCTCATTTTCAATTCCCGATGTTTTTAATATATTAATAGGTTAAAATTTTATTTTATTTTTTATTCCTATATATAAGTCTTTATTAATATGTTAAATTTAATTTAAATATTCAATAACTATAATATTTTATATCCGCAAATATATAAATATAAATTATAAATTTTTATAGACATTCAATTAATAAATTATATTTTAATATAAAAAGAATTATTAATCTCTTTTTTATTGCGTTAATATTAGAATATAAATTATATTTATTATTAATTTTCAATTATTAAACATTACGGCAAATTATTTATTATAAATAAAAGATTGCATATATTGAACGGTATTTAATTTTTAGTTTTTAACCTATACTGTAAAAATATTTGTTTTTCGGAATATAAAAATTATTAATTATATACCATTTTGTCATAGAAGAAACGTTAATTACAGTTGAAGTTTCAACAGGTTTAATCAACCCGCTTTCCGATTCTTCCATTGTGCATACAAATTGCATTTGGCCTAAAGAAGTTATGTAAAGTACAACGTTACCTCGAAGGTCGGTTCTATAAACTTCACATTCCATATTTGCAAGTCTGGCAAGCACATCGTGATTGGGATGAATCCATTTTTTACCCAATGCCTGTTGAACATTAACGCAAATTACGGCATATTCCGGTTTAACTGCATCTAAAAATTCCTGTGTTGAAGATGTCTCCGAACCGTGATGACCGACTTTTAAAACATCCACATCTATTCCGTCGGGATAGTTACTTAAAAATTCTTCTTCCGCTTCTTTTTCTGCATCTCCGACGAACATTATTTTTCTGCCGGCATAATCGAGCACCATAATGGGAGAATAATTATTCACATCGGAATAATAATCTTGTGCGGGAGAATAAAAATCTATACTATATCCCTGCCCCGTTATTTGCAGACCCTTTTTGTTAATGTAATAATTAGCTCCCGTTTCATTATCTCTTGCATCTATATATGCCTGATATGCCTTTGTTTCTGTTTGAGATGTCGTAGTCGAAGGACTATAAAAATTATGTATTTCATAATTTAAAATAATGTCATCCATATAATAAATATGATCGCCGTCGGTATGTGTCAGCACCATATAGTCAAAAACTGTGATTTGTAAATTATCGATATAGTCCATAATTAAACTCTTAATGGTATTTGAATTATAAACACTGCCCGCATCTATAATCATATTTGCGCCGTCGGGCAGTTGAATTATAATACAATCGCCCTGTCCGACATTTACAAAATGTATTGCAAGGTCGCCCGTATTCAAGGCGGTTATCGGGGGAGTTGCATCCAAATAATCGTTAAGGTCATAAGATTCGTCTATTTCGTTTCCCGTATCGTCATTATCTTTACCTTCATCACTATTGTCGTCTTTATCACCGCTTAACTGTCCGTTTGGGTTTTTCGAGTTATCAATATGGCTGTTGACCATATCTATAACCGGGTCAAGATAACCCATTGTATAAGCATACGCAAGGGCTATAATTATAATCAATATAATTATAAAAAACGCAATTTTTGCTTTACCTTTTTTTCTACTCTTACTTGCCATTTTTTACTCCTGTCACAATTCATATTATATTTGCCGAAAAATTTTAATTTCCGACGGTACGATTTTTTCAAAAATATATATTATTTTTAAACAAATCTATCAAACAACGCTATTTTTTATTGCAATAAAATTACAGGACTTTCCAATTAAAATTATATATTTTTAAACAGCAATTGATTTATTGAATTTTTTTAAAAATTAATTTAGTAAATTTGCTTAACTTTTTAGATATGTTAACAAATAATTTTTAAAATGTACAATTTGTTTTTTACAGCAAAATCAATACCCTTTATTTCTATTTAATAAAGTTATATAAATTTCGATTCAGCATTTTTTTGCCATTAAATTCTATAAAATAAAAATATTAAGCTGCATTTTTTAGCGTTGCCTCACATTTATAAACAAACTTAACTTTATTAAAATTTATAACTGCTATTTATAAGGTTAAAAGTAATTTATTTTAAATATAAAGTAGGTTTTAAAAATTCTTTAACTCCTAAATCTTCTTTTACCCTGTCAATATTTTGTATTATGCATTTGTAACCTTCTTCAAAAAGTTCATCTATACCCTCAAGTTTGGTAGCTTTGAATCGTTTTGTTTCGGGATAAAATACATAATCTGCATTAATTTTTCCTTTTTCCGCAACTTCTTTCATCATAATATTCATTGCCGCTTTTAAAATTTGAAATGTATTGGGCGTTTTCGATGGAAAAACGGGTTCTCCGAAAGAAGTATAATCTCTTACTATACCTTGTCCTCTCGCATAATTTATATCCACGGCTATTACATATTCGGCACCCATATCTCTTGCAACATCCGATGGAATGGTATTTTGCACACCGCCGTCCACAAGAAGATAATCGTCCCATGCAACCGGAGTGAAAATTCCGGGAACGGCGCAACTCGCACTTACCGCTTTACACACGCTGCCGTAATTCAAATGCAGTTCTCTTGCAGTATAAATATCCACAGCCACCGCTTTAAAGGGCTTTTTTAAATCGGAAAAAATTATATCACCCAATACACGCATCATTAAATTCTCAATATTTTTCGAACTGGAAGGAAAAATCGAATATTTTTTGGGACGTAAATCCACCATCTTTATATCTTTGGCGATTTCAAGCATTTGGTCGGCGCAAATGCCGGCAGCATACAATGCTCCCACCATACTGCCTGCACTGGTACCTGCCACATAATCGAAATCGATACCTAAATCCTCAAATGCTTTTATTGCCCCAATGTGAGCAAAGCCTCTTGCTGCTCCCCCGCCTAAAGCCAATCCCAATTTTTTCTTTATTTTTACTGTAGCGGGTTTATTCTCTACGATTTTTGTTTTATTCCTTT
>CASEPJ010000125.1 GCA_949289715.1 uncultured Clostridia bacterium | reverse complement strand
AAATTTGAATTTTAAAGTGTTTGGTTTGCTATAAGCAGAACTATTTAAAAATTTATTGAATCAAAAAATTAAATTAAAAATTACTAAGGATTAAAAGTTTTATAAGTTAGTTTAATAAAATTTATGCTTTTTAATAAAAAATAATATTTAAATTTTATGTTTATTGCAATATAACTAATAAGTTTATTGCAATATAACTAAAGTTACAAAAAAATTGAAATTACCTGTTCTCTAATTAAAAAAATTTGTTTTTATCAATTAATTTTAAAAAAATATAGGGGCTGTCGAATACAGAAACACCAAAAATTTATTATGACGGTAATTTCATTAGGCACGGTAATTTTAGTGTGGGCAAAATATTAAAACAGAATTTATATTTAAATTTGATAACAAAGTGTGAAATAAATAAACAAATTGTATAATGTCGTTAAAATTTACTAATTTGATTTTATAAAAATATAATAAAAATTATAAAATGTAAAAACAGCGTTTGACATTATATTTAAATTAGTGTAAAATTATATGTACTTATGTAATTCCGCATTTGCGGATAAATCGGATATTTTGTAAAATTACTTGGAGGGACTTGTAATGTCTAAAATCAACTTGAAGAACAGGACGACGAAAGCAATAGCTATTGCTATAGCCGTTTGTCTGTTGATGTTGTTTGTCCTAATTGCTTTAGGTGCGGACGAACCCGAATATGAAAACAGGCAAATAGTAATAAGCTCTCAGGCAACTCCTTTGGAAAAGGAAGCGGCCAGAGTTTTACAGGCTTATTATTATGCTAAGGGCGGCGAAAAATACGAAATCGTTGACGATACGGCAAAATACAATACGCAATCTATAGTTATTGGAATGCAATCCACCAACAGAAGATTGCAACAAATGGTCAGATCGGAAAAATTATACGACTGGTCGGGAAATAATTTTGAAGGTATTAACGATCAGGGTTATTATATAAGCTACGTTAACTTCTATAATCAGGATTCAATTGCCATTCTTGCTAAAACCGATATCGGTGTTTTAAACGGAGTATACGGTCTGTTGGAAGATTTCGAAGGCTTTGGATTTATGATGAGCGGAGATGTTTATGCAGCACGTGAAATTTTAAGACAAATAAATTCCGGTTCGTATAAAGGTAATATTTTCTATAGAGAATCCAGAACAAAAACATATTATGCAGAATTGCAATCCCCCGAGCAGACGACAAGAGGAATAGCTTTAAATTACGATAATTTTGAATCGGCAGCTACTTTCTCGTTGGATGATTATAAATATGTAATAGATCAATTAGTAAAGATGCGTGCAAACTATTTGCAAATAAATAATTTCAAATTTGCAGATGCTATTTCGGCAAGCACCGGATATACGGAAGATGGTACTCAAGTAATTGAAGGTTTTGATGTTTCTGAATATATGTTTAAAGCAAACAAACTCATTACCGATTACGATTTCGCTTCGGACGCATTTTTACATAATTCTTCGTTAAACGACGCCGAAGTTGCAGCAAAAGCATTTTCTTTATTGCAACAAGTTGCGGCTTATGCCGAACAGAAAAATATTAAATTGGCAATCGGATATGACGTAACTGCAGATAATGTTACGACGGATCCTACCACTATGGTTGAATTGATAAAAAACAATCTTGTCGGAGTTGACTATATAGTTCCGATAAGAGGAGAGGAATTCTCCGTTTTTAATTCTTCGGCACCCGAAACTTCTTTTGCAAATCATATCAATAAATTATATGAAGCTGCCGACGGTCAATATCAAATTGTTTTATCGGGTTACGGTTTGACAGGACAAATAGAACTTTCCGCAGAGTTGAAAGCCGATATTATAGCTGCACCTACGACATATGCGGATTCCGATACTTCCAGCGAATTTATTTCGGAAACAATTCCCGACGGCGAAATTTTCTCCGAATATAAAGAATTCTGGGGAGTACCCGCTATTGATACTCCCGATTCGAATATGTTATTTTCGACATACGGTATTGATTTCCAGAGGATGATAGACAGCTATCAGGCTAACTATTATAACGAAAATTCTAACTTCAAAGGCATAGTTGCCAATACTTGGCGTCTTGCAGACGTAAACGACGTTAAAATATTTTATCTAACAAAGGCTGCATTTAATCAACGTAGTTTCGGTGCTACCGGCGAAGGTAAAATTACAATGTTCGCAGTTTATTCATATTATTGCGAAAAATGTTTCGGAAGGTTCTCCATAGACAGATTTGTTCCTCTTCTTGTTTACGGCGAACAATTATTTAAAATGGACGAAGCATTGACTTCGGGAAGATTTGAAGTTGACGAAAACGGAGTAAGATTATACGATAAATACGGAAGCCCGATTTATCAGAGATTTGATTATTCGTATTTATTGGATTTAGATAAATCGGATAAATTATCCGATGAAATGTTTACCGGTGTGAATGCTGATGTTTACGATGAAAAAACCTCCGCACTGGTATATGCCGGACTTATGAAGACCATCAACGGATATGAAACCGAAAACGGCACTCATGTTGACGGTTTGCTCGATAAAATGGAATCGGCCGTTTCCACGCTTGCTTTATTGACTCAAAAGAATCGTGCTCAGAAAATTTTGGACAGATTCGAATGTCTTTCCGCATACATAAATCTTAATAGTATATTCGGCGGAAATATAGAGCCTAGCGAAACTACATGGTCCGAATTTAACTATTATTTCAATCAATTTGCAAACAGTTATCTGACAAGAGTTTCCGATCAGACATCTTTGGGTATGATAGCAGATATGCAAGCAAAATATATCAAAGGAATTTATTTCGATATGTCTTCAAACATCGAAAACTTTATTCCTGCAGATAAAATTTCTATTCTTCCTCCCGAAAATGTTTTGATTTTCTCCACCGACGAATCGGTTCAGCTGGAATGGGATACCAACGATATGATGGTATGGAACGAAGAAAATGCCGATAATCAAGGCTTTATTATCTATCGTTCGGCAGAAATTACAGCGGTAAGATACAATGAGTTATTGGAATCTAGAGCAACTCCTTATGATAACCTTGTTACAGGTTCCGTAAAAGAGTTACTCGATACTATGAATATAAGTTATGATTCTATAGATCCTAACGAAGAAAACGTATATATCAGGGACGGTGAACGTTACGTTCTGTCTTCCGTAACCGTAACGGATACAGCATCTAATCCTTTTAAAGAAAAAGCTGAAAATGCAATTGCTTTCTTGGATAAAAACACAAACGTTTTTGTAGATAATACCGATATTTTAAATCCCGGAGAAGAATTGGATTATATTTACACCGATGTTTTAGGAAATCAGTCCAAAGTATTTGTAAATACAATTTCATATATTTACAATATAGTTGCTTATGACGGATTGAAAGACGGTGAAACTTTGGACGGAACGGAAACACCTATTGAAAAAGCCAATAAGATGTTACAAAGCGTAAGATACTACGATTTAACTGTATCTCCTGGTGTTACCGATACGGTTGCTCCCGAAATTATTGCCGTATCCATGCCGCAGACCGCATATTACGGCAGCGATATTCAATTTGAAGTAACGGCTTTGGATGACAAAACGGATGAATTTATAAGAGCTGATATCTATTACAGAACCATTGGCAGAAATACTCAATGGAATAAAATGGCGATGACCAGAAAAATGGGAACGACTTTTGTTGCTACAATACCCGGTAGTTATGTAACATCTCATATAGAATACTTTATTGCCGTATATGATGTTGGGGTAAATGCTGACGGAGTAGAGCAATATAATTATTCTTATTATCCGAAGAGTATCAGAACGAATCCTTTGGATGAAAACGGAAATAATATAATTTATGTTCCGGGTAGCGAAACGTTGTTGAGCGAAGCAGCAAACGTAATTATGGTAACCGATATAAATGAACAATTACCCGATGCTGTAACGAATTTGACTGTTTCGGGAACTGAATTGTCTTGGACCGCTTCGCAATCGGCTCATACTTACAGGATTTATAGAAGTACGGAAAATAACTTTAATATAAATCTTGCAACGTATGTAACTTATCTTCCTGCAAAAGACAGCACGGCTATAGTAAACGCCTTATTAGGTGTTGATTGTACCGGTGTTACAGGTATTACTTCCTTTACCGATGCAGATCCTTATATAGACGGAACGGTAAAATCAGGAACTTATTATTATACTGTTGTTGCGGTAGATATTTACGGAAGAGAATCGGCTGTTTCGAATTATGTTTCGGTAACGTATTAATTTATTTGATGTAAAATACTTTTGCCCGCCTTTTAAAAGGTGGGCAAATTTTTTAAATGGTTGTTAAAAAGTTTATTGCCGTTATTATCAAAAATTTTTCAATATTATTATATTTAAAATTAATATAAAATTCAATCGAAAAATTTATAAAAGACCTTATATAAAAGTTAAAAAATTTTCTATATAATTAATATAAGATTATAGAATAAAACCGAAGGAAAAAATGCATTTAAAAATATTGAGTTATACACTTGCATAATACTTGATTTTAGTTT
>CASEPJ010000124.1 GCA_949289715.1 uncultured Clostridia bacterium | reverse complement strand
TTTTCTATATAAACGTGAATATTGAGATTTTCTTTTTCTGCATTTTTGAAATATTGTTCGGGCAACAAATTATCCACTACCCACTCAAAATGATCTCCCACACAGGCTTGCCCGGCTTCATAGCCGTAAAGACCGGGAATAATACCGTCTTCAACTACACCGCAAATGCCTTTTACGGCTTTATATTTATCGGATAACAACATATGGCAGGTAGATGTACCCATAATCATCAGCATATCTCCAGACTTTACCGCTCCGCTCGCAGGTACTGCTGCATGCGCATCTATAATACCTGCCGCTACAACCGTATTTTCGCTAAGTCCTAAAGAAACGGCAACAGACTTTCTAATATTACCTACTTTACAGCCTGAAGTATAAACTTTTGAGGGAATTTTTTTATAAACACCCTCCAATTCGGGATTAATTTCACTGAAAAATTTTTCTTTCGGCAGACCCGAATGTTTGCTCCATAAACCTTTATAACCTGCACAGCAAGAATTACGACCGCTTTTACCTGTGAGATAATAAACAATAAAATCGGCCGCTTCAACGAAATAATCCGCTTCAGCATAAACTTCGGGAGCTAAGTCGGCAGTTTCCATAATTTTCGGGAAAAGCCATTCGGAGGAAATTTTACCGCCGTAACGTTTAATAAAAGAATATTTTTCTTTTATTGCTTTTTCGTTAATAATGTCTGCATATTTTTGAGCCGAGTGATGTTTCCATAATTTTACATAAGCGTGAGGATTGTCGGAAAACTTTTTATAAAAACACAGCGGAACATATTTTTTTGAAACCGGCAACATCGTACAGGAAGTAAAATCAATGCCAATGCCCGCAATATCTTCAGGATTTATATTGTTTTTTTCCAACAGAGGACGAATTTGATACAATACGCAAATATAATCGTCGGGATGTTGCAGTGCATAATCCTCAGGTAATTTAACGCCTTTCAATTCATTACTGATTACCGCATTTTTATAAACAGAAACCTCAGAACAAATTTCTTTTCCGCTGTCAACATCGACAATCAAAATTCTTCCGCTTAATGTTCCGTAATCTATACCTATTACATATTTTGCCATAACTTTTATTTGTATAGTGCACCATAGGCGGCACAAGCCCTGAAATCCGCATTTTCTTTATTTTCTGTTCCGAAATAAGAGAAACAATGTGGACGGAAAATCTTATCTTTTGGTACGTTGTGTAATGATACGGGTATCCTTAACATAGAAGCTAAAGTGATTAAATCCGCACCTATATGCCCGTAAGCAAAAGCGCCATGGTTAGAGCCCCAGTCCGACATTACCCTGTAAACATCGGTAAATGAACCTTGACCAGTAAGACGAGGAGCAAAAAAAGTTGTCGGCCAAGTATAGTCGGTACGTTTCCAAATGCTTTCCGTTACTTCCTTCGGAGGTACGCATGTGGTACCTTCGGCAATCTGCAATACCGGTCCTAAACCTTTTACGATATTAACTCTTATTAACGTTACGGGCATTTCATATGCGGTTAAAAATTTTGAAGAATAACCGCCGCCTCTGAAATAATCTCTGTCTGCAGGACAGAAAGATGTAGCTTTTAAACAGTTATCTATATCCTTTTCGGTCATTTCCCACCATCTTTTCATTACATGGCGACCTTCAAAATCCACCGATTCTCCTGTACCGTCAAGACTTGCGGCTCCGCTATTAATTAAATGAATAAAACCGTTAGCAGATGCTCCTTGCGGTTTCCATCCTGTTTCTTTTTCTATTGCTTCAGGACTCCAAAACGTCCTTACATCCGCAAAAACCGAAGGAATACCCGTCAATAACGTACCAAATAACATCGAAACACCGTTAAGCCCGTCGTTTTCGGTAGCAAACGTTAACGGCTGCCTTTTGCCGTTCCAATCGAAATTAGTATTTAAAATAGCTTCGCTGAAATCTCCGTTCGGCATATAGTCCGTCCACTGCCTCTGGCCTTGAAAACCGCCCAACAAACCGTTATGCCCGTTGGCTTCTTCTTCTCTTCCTATTTCTATAAGTTTTTTATTGCCTTTGACAATATCACGGATTATCATAGTCATTTTAACTACATATTCCCAATCTTTCTCTCTTTCTTTATCGCTTTTTTTCTTTTCGGGACGATTTTTATCAAAACCTTCTTTGCAATTCTTTTTCACCCATTTAATGGCTTTTTCATATTCTTCCTGATCGTATATCTTTAAATCCATCCTTCTTGTAATTTCACTCATATCGACAAATTCAGCCCTAAGCCCTAAATAGTCTTTAAAAAAGTTTACATCGCAATAAGAACCCATTATTCCCATAGCCACTCCGCCGACATTTACATAAGCCTTGTTTCTCATTTCTCCAACAGCTATGGCGCACCTTGCAAAACTTAAAATTTTATTTTTAACTTCTTCAGGAATGGAAGTATCCGTAATTTTCTGAACGTTTTTTCCGTAAATAGCAAAAGCAGGTAAACCGAGTTGAGCATGAGCAGCCATTACGGCAGCCAGATAAACTGCACCGGGTCTTTCTGTTGCATTAAGACCCCAAACCGCTTTAAGCGTAAGCGGGTCGGTATCCATAGTTTCGGTACCGTAACACCAACAAGGAGTTACCGAAAGTGTACCTACCACATTTTCTTTCGAGAATTTTTCCGCACAGGCCGCAGCTTCGGCAAAACCGCCTATCGTAGAATCCGCAATAACACATTCGACTTTAGTGCCGTCTAAATGAAAACATTCGCTTTCAATTAATTCTTTCGCCATATATGCCATATTCATACAAACATCTTCAAGACTTTCCCTAATTCCACCTCTTCTGCCGTCTATAATGGGACGGATACCAATTTTACATTTCATAACTAAAACATCCTTTTTATTAAAATTTTCAATTAATAAACTTTAATAATATATTATATTATACTTATAAAATTTAGTCAATTATTAAATGGAAAAATTTTAAAAACAAAAAAACAGCTACAATTTAAAACAAAAAAATAATATAATTTATTTTTTAAAACA
>CASEPJ010000123.1 GCA_949289715.1 uncultured Clostridia bacterium | reverse complement strand
GGATATTCAATTAAGTGAGGGTGCGCATTTTATAATAATCGAATTTGCCGAAGGTAATTGTAATTTTAATTCTTTCAAACTTACAAAAAAATAAAAGTATAAATAAAGTTATATTTAAAACCGCCCCTAAAAAATCGGGCGGTTTTAAATTAATGTTTTTATTATAAAAAATTAGGTATTGGTAATTTATAAATTAAAATTTTTAAATAAAATTTAACTAGTTTAATTTTCAATGTCCGAAAAATTTAATTAATTCAATATAAATATTGTTTTTTTATTTTTTATATGTTATACTTAATTTAATCGTTAAAACACATGAATATTTAGGAGGTTGAAAATGTCAGAAGAAACTAAAAAAACCGAATCTTACAATGAAGACAAAAAAACTGAATATACGGTTAGAACAACGGAAGACAAAGAAAGGAGAACCTTTGAACCCAGAAAAAAAGTGGAAGATTATAAAACGGACGAAAAAACAATGTATACGGTTAATGAAGAATTCGCTCCCGGTTATGCTAAGGCATGGATTTCTTTCGGTATAACTTTAGTGGTATTTATTGTCGGCTTTGCGTTGTGCCTTTCTCCCTCTGTAATTACTGCATTGCAGAATTTTATGGTGGGAAGTTTTATTAAAACATTTTTGTTTGTTGTCGGACAGATATTAATTATTACGGCTGTGTATTTATTGGATATGGCAATAGTAAAACGTACCGGTACGAAAGAAATAATAAAACAAATAGATATACTGGTGCTTTTAGGATATGTGGCAACGGTAATAGTAATATTAGTAAAAGTATTTTAAATAATTAAAATTATAAAAAACCGTATATGTTACTATAATTCGAAAATAGAGGTGGAAAATGAAATTAGGAGTATTTAATCCTGTATTATACGATAAAACATTGGAAGAAACATTTGAATATTTAAAGGATAAAAATGTTCAGGCGATAGAATTAGGGTGCGGAGGTTACCCTGGAACAAAACATTTAGATGCAAAGGAATACATAAAAGACGAACAAAAAATAAAAGAATTGAAAAAACTTTCTGAAAAATACGATATTTTGATTTCTGCCATAAGCGTTCACGGTAATCCGGTGCATCCCGACAAAAACATTGCAAAAGCTTTTGACGAGGATATAAAGGCGGGTATAATCCTTGCGGGAAAACTCGGTGTGACAGTGGTAAATACTTTTTCCGGCTGTCCAGGGGATTGCAGTTCGTCAAAATATCCCAATTGGGTTACTTGTGCTTGGCCGCCGGACTTTGCCGAAGTTTTAAAATATCAGTGGGAAAAAGTTCTCATTCCCTATTGGAAAGATTGCACGGCTTATGCAAATTTAAAAGGTATAAATAAAATTGCGTTGGAGCTGCACCCGGGATTCTCGGTTTATAATGTAGAATCTCTTTTAAAATTAAGAAACGCTGTGGGAGAAACAATCGGGGCAAATTTGGATCCTTCCCATTTAATTTGGCAAGGTGTAGATATGTTTGAAGTTATTAAAGCTTTGAAAGAGGCGATTTATCATTTCCATGCTAAGGATACTTTTATAGACCGAAGAAATACGGATATCAACGGGGTGTTGGATACTAAACCCTATTCCAAGGAATTTGACCGCAGCTGGTATTTCCGCACTGTAGGATACGGAAACGGAGAATTGTTCTGGAGAAAGATTTTTTCCGCTTTGCGGCTTATTAATTATGATTATGTAGTATCTATAGAACATGAAGACAGTCTTATGACGACATATGAAGGACTTGATAAAGCCATTGAATTTTTACAAAAACTTATGATAACGGAGGAAAAGCCCCAAGATATTTATTGGGCTTAAGAATAATGATTAAAGTTGCAGTAATCGGCATTGGCGGAATGGGTTCGTGGCATATAGAAAATCTAAAAAGGGTTAAAGATTTTCAAGTAATCGGCGGATATGACATTAATCCCGCAAAAAAGGAGATTTTAAATAATTGGGGCTATAAATTTTATTCTGACGAAAACGAATTATTTGCCGACGAAGAAATAGATTTGGTCGTAGTCGCAACGCCTAACAACTTTCATAAACATTATGTTTTAAAGACGATATGTAGCGGAAAAAACGTCGTTTGCGAAAAACCCGCAATGATGAATGCCGAAGATATGAAAGAATGTATAAAAGCGGCAGAAGAGAGAAAAAAACTTTTTACCGTTCATCAGAACAGAAGATGGGATAAAGATTTTCTTATTGTAAAAAAAGTACTTGAAAGCAACACTATAGGTTCTTTCTATTTTATAGATTCGAGAGTGCAAGGTTCAAGAGGAATTCCGGGCGACTGGCGGTGTGTTAAAGAGGCTGGCGGCGGTATGTTGCTCGATTGGGGAGTTCATTTGTTAGACCAGATGCTGTGTTTAGTCAAAAGCCCCGTAAAGGAGGTATATGCACAGCTTTTAAGCGTTAATTTTAAAGATGTGGACGACAATTTAAAAATATTACTTAAATTCGAAAACGGAGTATGTGCTCAAATTCAGGTAGATACCAACTGCTTTATAAATTATCCCAGATGGCATATTTCTGCTATAGACGGTACTATGGTAATAGACGATTGGAATTGCACCGGTAAAATCGTAAAAGCAAATACTTTGTCCTTTAATTGGGAAGAAGGAATTATATATACCGAAACGGGCAGAACCAAAACAATGGCGCCAAGACCTTTAAAGACACTCGATACATTGCCTTTACCGGAAGTTTATGGAGGATGGGAGGAATTTTATAAAAACATAGCCGATGTATTATTAAACAACGCAGAGCCTATAGTAAAAACATCGGAAGTTTTAAAAGTAATTGAAGTTATGGATGCGTGTTTTCTCTCAAACGAAAAAGGGATTGCGGTAAATTTGAAATGAAAAAGAAATTTTATTTTTAATCTTATAAATTTAATATTATAAATAATGATAAAAATATTAAACTTTGATAAAAAATTAATTTTTATAAACTGAAAAAAGCTATAGAGGTGAAAATTATGGAAAAAATTAAAATTGCCGTTGTGGGATGCGGCGGTATTGCAAACGGGGCTCACTTGCCCAGTTATAAAATGATGGACAACGTAAAAATTGTTGCTCTTTGTGACATAAAGCGGGAGAAAGCGGAAAAATCGAAAAAAGATTTTTCTTTTACCGATGCCTTAATTTACAGCGATTACGAAAAGATGTTAAATGAAACGGATGCAGACGCAATAGATATTTGTACTCCCAACTATTTGCATTCCGTTATTGCCTCTAAGGCTTTAGAGAAAGGTTTTAACGTATTTTGCGAAAAACCCGATGCCGTTAACGTAGAAGAAGCTTTAAAAATGAAATACGCAGCCGAAAAGAGTAAAAAATTGTTGATGGTAATGAGAAACAACAGATTTGCTCCATCTTCCGCAGTATTGAAAAATTTTATAAAAGAGGGTAAAGCGGGAGAAATTTATTGCGGTCGCTGTGGCTGGATAAGGCGCAGAGGAATTCCGGGAAAAGGTGGTTGGTTTACTACAAAAAGTCAATCGGGGGGAGGACCTCTAATCGATCTCGGAGTTCATATGATTGACCTTGCAATATGGCTTATGGGCAATCCTACGCCGATTGCAGTTTCGGGCAGCGTTTATACGAAATTTGCCAACAACGAATTGGTAGACTCTATACATTCCGATTTCGGCGAAAAAGTGAAAGACGGAACATTCGATGTGGAAGATTTGGCCATGGGCTTTATTAAATTTTCAAACGGGGCGTGTTTGCAAATTGAGTTCAGTTGGGCATCGAATATAAAAGAAGAGGAAAATTTCGTAGAATTGAGGGGAACGAAGGCCGGTTTTAAATGGAGGAACGGAGCCGCCGAAATTTATTCCGAAGAGAACGGTGTATTAACCGATACAACCCTTTTGGCAGGCGGCAATAACGGTCATTATTGCAATTTAAAACATTTTGTCGACTGTCTTTTAAATAATACCGAGCCGGATTTTAAAATAGAACAAGGAGTAAATATGATAAAAATACTTACTGCAATTTATGAATCCGCAAAAACGGGTAAAGAAGTTTTGTTATAAAGTTTTATTCTTGTAAAAAATATAAAAATATTAAATATTAAAATTGCAGTTAAATATAAAAAACTCTTTTCTTTGGTCAGATATAAAAGATAAATTTTATTATGATATTCGTCGTAATTATTAAAAGGTTGTTTTAAACGGCACGAGAAGGTTAACGTAATTAAAATATTATTATTAAATTATTGAATTTATATAATTTTGGCTATTAAATTTAATAAAAATTATAAATAAATAATTTTAAAAATCTATAATAAAAATATGCATTAAAAAAGTCCGCAAATTTTTTTGCGGACTTTTTATTTGGAAAATTTAAATTAAATGGCTCTTACTCTAACTACGCCGTTAATTTTGGATATAGCGTTAATTGCATCCTTGCCTAAAGGTTCGTCAACGTCAATTAAAGCATATGCGGTATCTTTTTTAGAAGTGCTTGACATATTTGAAATATTTATTCCCAGTTCTGAAATTATTGCGGTAATTTTGGATAAAACACTTTGAACGTTTCTATGTATTATGGATAATCTCTGAGCTCCGCTTTTTGCAAGTTTTATAGAAGGGAAGTTAACGGAATTTGTGATGTTGCCGTTTTCCAAATAATCGGTTAATTGTTTTGCTGCCATAAACGCACAGTTGTCTTCTGCTTCTCCTGTGGAGGCGCCTATATGAGGCATTGCTATAATCTTTTCCTTATCAATTACTTTCGCATTTGGAAAATCGGTTATGTAACCTGCAAAATGACCTTCGGATAAGCATTTTAGCAGGGCATCGTCATCTACCAGTTCGCCTCTGGCACAATTTATAAGATATGCATTTTTTTTCATCAACGAAAGTCTTTCGGCATTCATCATATGTTTTGTGTCCGCATTGTAGGGAATATGCAATGAAATAAAATCACATTCGCTTATCAATGCGTTTAAATCTTCGCTGTGTTTAACCGCTCTTGATATTTTCCATGCTGAATCGACCGATATGAAAGGGTCATAGCCGACTACTTCCATTCCTAACGAAACGGCGGTATTGGCAAGCATTGTACCGATAGCTCCCAGCCCTACAACACCGAGTTTTTTCCCTGCCAATTCACTGCCTACAAATGCGGATTTTCCTTTTTCAACTAATTTTTCCACACCTTCTTCACCTTTTAGCGAAGTAACCCATTTTGTGGCAGGCAAAAGGTTTCTTGCAGCCATAAACATAACGCAAAGCACAAGTTCTTTGACCGCATTGGCATTTGCTCCGGGAGTATTGAAAACTACTATCCCTTTTTCCGTACATTTATCTATAGGAATATTGTTTACTCCAGCACCGGCTCTTGCTATGGCGAGAAGATTGTCTCCCATTTCGTACTCGTGCATATTAAAGGAACGTAACATTATTCCGTGAGGATTTTCACATTCCTTGCTGTAATTGTAATTGGTAAAAATTTTATCCGCTACGGGACTTATCTCATTCAGTTTTAATATATTTTTCATCTGCTTAATCTCCGAAAATGTGATTATTTATTTTCCAATTCAAATTTTTTCATGAATTCAATGAGCGATTTAACTCCTTCGACCGGCATTGCATTGTAAATGGAAGCTCTCATTCCTCCTACAAGTCTATGTCCTTTTAAAGAAACCAGACCGGCTTTAGATGCCTCTGCAACAAATTGTGCGTCGAGCTCGGTTGAAGGCGTTACGAAAGGAACATTCATAATCGAACGGTAAGGTTTTTCAACCGGATTGAAATAAAAGTCTGACTGATCGATATAATCGTAAAGCAGCCTGGCTTTATATACATTTACTTCATGAATGGCTTTTACTCCGCCTATACTTTTTAAATGTTTAAATACTTCACCAGCAACATAAATGGAAAAACAAGGCGGAGTATTATATAAACTGTTGTTTTTTGCGTGAGTTTCGTAGTTTAGCATGGTAGGGCAAATTTCCATTGCCGTACCTATAAGATCGTTTCTTATTATAACGATTGTAAGACCTGCCGGTCCGATATTTTTTTGTGCGCCGGCATATATTAAACCGAATTTAGATACATCGTATTCTACAGAAAGGATGTTTGACGACATATCCGCTACAAGTGTAGCGTTTGTTTGGGGCAATTCGTTATAGACGGTACCGAAAATAGTATTATTAGTGGTTATATGAACATAATCTATATCGTCTCTGAAATCCTTTTTCGATGTTTGAGGAATATATGTGTAATTTTTATCTTTAGAAGATGCAGCACATACTATATCTCCGTATTTTTGTGCCTCTTTATATGCCTTATTGGCAAAATTGCCGGTAACTATATAATCTGCTTTGCCCTTTACCAAAAGGTTGAGGGGTACTGCTTCGAATTGTGTGGAGGCTCCGCCTTGTAAGAATAAGACAGTGTAATTTTCGGGAACACCCATAAGTTCTTTAAAATTTTCTATGGCTTGGTTGTGAATTTCGTCAAATACTTTGGAGCGGTGGCTCATTTCGGTAACCGACATTCCGCTGCCGTTATAATCCAAAAATTCCGCCTGTACTTTTTTTAAAACTTCTTCGGGAAGCATAGAAGGTCCTGCTGAAAAATTATAAACTCTCATATCCAAACTCCTATCAAGTAAAATCAATATAACATAAGTATACATCAATTTGCAAAAAAATGCAATTTATGAATGGTGTTTTTTACATAAAAATAGTTTATTTTTAATACATTTTATAGTATAATATAAATATTAGAAAAACAAGTCTTTTTTATTGAATAACTTTAGCCGTGTTTTTCTATATCAAAGGAGATTTATGGTATCCGTAATTTTATACAGCGTGTTGGCAGGCATTGTCAGTACCGGACTTGGTGGATTGCTTTCGTCCTTGTTAATGGGAAAATCGCAAGGACGCATGAGCATATTGCTGTCCTTTTCCAACGGTATAATGTTAAGTCTTATTTTTTTGGATTTAATACCTGAAGCAGTCGAACTTGCAGGTCTTTTTCAATGCGTAATAGGCATTTTATTAGGTATATTGTTGGTCTATGTCTTTGAATTGGTTGCAGATAAGGCTAAAGACAAAATAGAAAAAATAGATTCTCCGCTTCACGAAAAAAACTGTTCTTGCGAACAGTGTGCGATTGAATCCGAGCCGTTAAAAAAAGAAAAAGAACTTACAAGAAAGGATCTATACAAAGCGGGTTTAATTATGGTATTTGCTGTTATGCTTCATAATTTACCTGCGGGACTTGCGATAGGAGCCGGGTTTAAAAGCGAAGAGTCCACAATAGGCATTTCGTTGCTTATACTTGTAGCTTTGCATAACATTCCCGAAGGTATGGCATTGTGTATGCCGATGTTAATTGCCGGAATGAAAAAATACAAAGCCGTTTTAATTACGGCGGGAGTGGGTGTGCCGATAGTTTTAGGAGCAGCTTTAGGTTATATGCTGGGCGGAGCTTTCGACATATTAACTGGTTGGTTTATTTCTGCTGCGGCAGGAGCTATGATGTTTGCATCTTTTATGGAAATTATACCTGAAGCGATTAAAACCGATAAAACCGAAAAAAGCGGGCTTGCAATAATTTCCGGGGTGCTGGTGGGAATGGTGTTTTTATATTTATTGTAATTGAAAACGCTTAAAACTTAAAAGCCTATTACAAGCTATTTTATAGCTTTATAAATACAGATTTTTAAAAATTTTAACGGGAATCAATTACCGCAAATATATTTATAAAAATTGAACGGTTTTAACAAATTATTAAAAAAATAATAGCAAAAAAGATATTAATAACAAAAACGGATTGTTTTATATTTTTTGTATAAAATTACGAATTGAACGGTTATTTTAAATAAAGATTATTTTAAATTATAGGAATTAGATGAATTTTATATATTAGATTAATTTTAAATTTGACGGATAAATGATAGCGATTATAATTTAAAATTATCGATTATAATTTAAACTTATTTCATTTAAATTAATTAAATTAATATAAAATATAATTAACATACAAAGGAAAATAACATTTTGAAAATTTTATTGGTAAACGATGACGGAATTAATGCCGAAGGTATAAAATCCGTTGCAAAAGAACTCGGAAAAAGGGGACACGAAATTTATGTTGTGGCTCCGGACGGGGAAAGAAGCGGCGTTGCTCACTGCATAATTTATACAAGACCGCTTAAATTTTTTGAAATAAATAATTTCCCTTATGCTAAAAAGGCGTATTCTTTCGGGGGGTGCCCGGCCGATTGCGTGAAATTCGGCGTGCACCATCTTTTTGATTTTAATTTCGATTTGATTGTTTCCGGAATAAACCACGGACCTAATTTGGGTACCGACGTTTTTTATTCGGGCACATGCGCTGCGGCGTTGGAGGGTAAAGTTATGGGAATTTCATCCATAGCAATTTCTTGCACTTCGTGGGAAAACATAAACTTTTTACCCGCTGCCGAATTTGCTGCGGATTTTATTGAGAAAACGGATTTTTCTACTCAAATAACGTATAACATAAATGTACCGAATTTAGAAAAGAAAGATATTAAAGGGGTAAAATTTACACCTTTGGGAATAAGAAAATATTCCGATCATTACGAAATGAGGTTAATAGATGAAAAAGAAGAGGCTTATCTTCTTATAGGAGACCCTATAGACGTAGAGGATAATCTTCCCGATTGCGATGTGGAATGGAGTAAAAAAGGTTATATTACTATAACTCCGTTGAATATGGATTTAACTGATTATAAAGCGTTGGAAAAGTTAAGATGAAAGTTATTGTTGTAGGCGGCGGACCAGCCGGTATGATGGCGGCTTATTGGGCGGCACAATCGGGCGGGGATGTTACATTAATTGAAAAAAACGAAAAATTAGGCAAGAAACTTTTTATTACCGGAAAAGGAAGATGTAATCTTACAAACAATTGCGATAAAAATATTCTGATTAACAATGTGGTAAGAAATCCGAGATTTTTATATAAAGCTTTTAACGCATTTATGCCGCAGGACAGTATAGATTTTATAGAAAGTTTCAACACCCCTTTAAAAACCGAAAGGGGCGGCAGAGTTTTTCCCGTCAGCGACAAATCAAGCGATGTTATAAAAGCATTTAAAAAAGCTCTTGACAAAGCGAAAGTTAATGTTATAACCGATTGCACTTTAAACCGCATTGTATTAAATCAAAACAGAATATCGGCAATTGTTGCCAACGGAAATAATATTCAATGCGACAAGCTGGTTGTTGCTTGCGGAGGAGTGAGTTATCCGGCAACGGGAAGCACGGGAGAAATTTTCGAAATAATAAAAGATTTGGGCCATACTGTTACTCCTTTTTTCCCCGCACTGGTACCGATAGAACTTAAAGACGAGTTTTGTTCCCGACTTGCGGGACTCTCTTTAAAAAATGTTACGCTATGTTGTAAAACGCAAAAAAATATATTTCGTGAATTCGGCGAAATGCTTTTTACCCATACGGGAATTTCAGGACCCATAACTCTGACAATATCCAGTAAAATCAACAGGGACAGCGTTGAAGAAATTTATTTGGACTTAAAACCTGCATTGGATATGCTAACCCTCGAAAAACGGGTTTTGAGAGATTTCGAGGAGAACAAAAACAAACATTTTATCAATGCAATAGGAGGGCTTTTTCCTAAATCTTTGATTCCCGTAGTGGTCGAATTAAGCGGGATAGATCCTTATAAAACGGTCAATTCTATCACCAAAGGGGAAAGGAATGTATTTGTAGAGTTAATAAAAAAATTTCCTTTGTCGTTTAAATCTCTCGGCAGTATAAAGGAGGGAATTATTACCTCAGGAGGGGTAGCTGTTGAGGAAATTAATCCCAAAACTATGGAGAGCAAATTAGTAAACGGTTTATTTTTTGCGGGGGAGATGATAGACGTAGACGCTTTGACAGGCGGGTTTAATATTCAAATAGCGCTTTCTACGGGCTATCTTGCGGGAATTAATTGCGCATTGTAAAATTTTACGCAATAAAAAAATTAAAATATAAAAAAGGTAAAAAATTTATAAAAATATTGGTTTGTTAAAAGGGCGCAAAAAAATTTTAAAAAAAGTTATTAAAAAGCAGCTAAAAGGAATTTTCAGGGAGGATTACGATTTATGATAAATATTGCCATTGACGGGCCGTCTGGTGCTGGTAAAAGCACTGTGGCCAAAGCAGTTGCCGAAAAACTCGACATTCTATATTTGGATACCGGTGCTATGTACAGAGCTTGCGGGCTTTATGCTTTAAGAAAAGGAATAAATCCGGAAGACGAACGGGAGGTGAAGAAAATTCTCCCTGAAATAAATGTTGACGTTCTATATAAAAACGGAACGCAAATAACGCTTTTGAACGGAGAAGACGTTTCAATGCAAATCAGAGAACATAAAATAAGCAAAGCGGCAAGCGATATTTCTAAGCATAAACAAGTGCGTATAAAACTTGTGGACATGCAGAGAAAAATCGCAGCGAAAACCTCTGTTGTTTTAGACGGCAGGGATATAGGTACTTATGTCCTCCCGAATTGTAAAAATAAATTTTATCTAACGGCATCAGTAAAAGTTCGTGCCGAAAGAAGATTTAAGGAATTAAAGGAAAAAGGAGCGGAATGTAATTTCGATACCCTATATAACGATATAATTCAGAGGGATTATAACGATACGCACCGTGATTTTGCTCCCTTAAAACAAGCGGATGATGCAGTTTTTATAGATAGCAGCAATATGACAAAAGAACAGGTGAGAGACTATATTCTTGAGAGGTTGAATATCTGATGTTTTATAAGTTTTGCAGAATTTTGATTTGGCCTTTTATTAAACTCTTTTATCCTACCAAAGTTATAGGAAAAGAAAATCTGCCAAAGGGCAAGGCGGTTTTGGTGTGTAATCATTACAGAATGGTGGATGTTGCGGTACTTGGGGTGAATATAAAAAAACCGCTCAATTTTATGGGCAAAAAGGAACTTTTTAAAAATAAATTTCTTAAATTGCTGCTTACCAAACTTAACGGGTTTCCCGTTGACAGAGAAAAGCCGGATTTGTCTGCAATAAGGCAGGGGCTTAAAATATTGAAAGACGATAAATATTTGGCGATTTTTCCCGAGGGAACTAGAAATAAATCGGGGGGAGATGAACTTCAGCACATTAAAAACGGAGCCGTTTTTTTTGCCGTTAAAGGGAATGCTCCCGTTATTCCCATGATGTTGTTAAAAAGGCCTCAATTTTTAAGATTCAATACTTTAATTATAGGTAAACCCCTGTCTTTAAACCAATATTCGGATAAAAAACTTGATGAAGAATCTTCAAACGAGGCGGCAAATATCATATTTAACGAAATGAATTCGTTAAGACAAAATTATCTGTTGATTAGTTATAAAAACGATAAACATAAAAAATAGTTATGTTAAAGCTTATTTAATTTAAAATTAAAACTATATTTAAATAAATAATTAACTATTAAACGTTATTTTATATTAAAAATATAAAAAATTTATTAAATATTCTTTTTAAGATTTTAAAATTAACTTATAGGAAATCAAATATTAAAAGCTGAGGTAAATTTTGAAAATTACGGTTGCGGAACATGCCGGTTTTTGTTTCGGCGTAAAGAAAGCGGTTTCTATTGCAATGAATTGTAAAGCGGGTACCGCCGCAGTGTTGGGAGAAATAATACACAATAACAGGGTTATAGAAGAACTTAAAGCCGCAGGTATAAGGTCGGTTTCTTCTCTTGAGGAGATACTTCCACAAGAAAAAGTAATTATTCGTTCTCACGGAGAAAGTAAGGCGATTTTCGACAAAGCGGAAAAAATGGGAATCGAACTCATAGACGCTACCTGTCCGTTTGTTAAAAAAATTCATAAAATAGTAGAAAAATATTATTTGCAAGGATATTCCATTATAATTATAGGAGAAGCTGCTCATCCCGAAGTGATAGGAATAAACGGCTGGTGTGATAATACGGCAATTATAATCAATAATACGGCAGACGCCGAAAATTTAAATTATCCACAAAAGACCTGTGTAGTTGTGCAAACTACCTTTAATTATGAAAAATATAGCGAAATTGTTAAAATTATTAAAGGAAAATGTATAAAAACACTTGAAATATTTAATACAATTTGCTATACTACTTCTATGCAGCAAAAAGAAGCGGCAGAGCTTGCCGCAAACAGTGACGCTATGGTGGTTGTGGGAGACAGGAAAAGTTCAAACACCATGAAACTTTACGAAGTTTGCAAATCGAAATGCGCCAATGTTTTTTTAATAAGTAAACCAAACGAAGTATCTTCGTGCGATATAAAAAAATTTATCAGAACCGGTGTTGTAGCGGGTGCTTCTGCTCCCGACGGGTTAATTATGGAGGTTTTAAATTCTATGACAGAACAGGCAAATGCAAATGAAAAAGAAATGACCATGGATGACGTAATGGGTTCCATAAACGACATTAAAATTGGTCAAACCGTTAACGCAACGATTGTTTCGGCTGACGAAACGGGAGTCGTTGTGGGATTGGGTGCAAAAAAAGACGGCTTTATTCCCAAAGAAGAAGCGGTTTTAAGCGGAGAATATAATCCTGCGGACTTTGTTATCGGTACGGATGTAAAAGTTAAAGTTATGTCCTACGATAAGGAAAAATTCATTGTTTCCAAAAAAGCAGTGGATTCTTTAAAGGACGTTGAATTGAAAATCGAAGCTATTAAATCGGGTGCGGAATTTACCTTGCCTTTGTCGGCAGGGAAAGGCGGTCTTTTCGGAAGAATTGGAAATTATAAAGTTTTCGTTCCTTCGTCACACATTCGTTTGGGATTCGTTCCTCAGGAAAAACTTAAGGAATACGAAAATCAGACGTTGCGTTTGCGTGTTATCAACGTTGTGGAAGAAACAAATGAAAACGGTTCTATGAAGAGGGAGTTAATCGCTTCTCAAAAGGTAATTTTAGAAGAAGAAAGAGCACAGAAAAAAGCTGCTGCCGAAGCCGAAAAAGCAAAGAGAGAAGAAGAATTTTTCTCAACGGTGGAAGTTGGTCAGGTAGTAACCGGAAGAGTTCAGAGAATGACCGAATTCGGTGCTTTCGTAAGAGTCAACGGGTTTGACTGTCTTGCTCACATAACCGATCTTTCTTGGACAAGAATCGAAAAACCTTCCGATGTTTTGGAATTGAACAAGGATTATAATTTTATAGTATTAAAAGCTGATCCCGAAACTAAAAAAGTTTCCTTAGGTTATAAACAGCTTCAACCTAAACCTTGGGAGCTTGCAGCGGAAAAATATCCCGTTGGCAGTGTAGTTAAAGGTAAAATCGTCAGAATCGCACCTTTCGGTGCTTTTGTAGAAATCGAAAAAGGAATAGACGCTTTAGTCCACGTTTCCGAAATTTCTCATAATTGGATAGGTTCGGTTACCGAAGCCGTAAACGTAGGCGACGAAGTAGAAGCTATGGTATTAAGCGTTGACCCCGTTGCAAAGAAAATGAATATTTCCATTAAAGCTTTGCAACCCGAACCCGAAGTTAAAATAGTTCCGGAAAAAGAGGAAAAAGTTGAAAAATCCGAGAAGAAAGAGAAAAAAGTTACCGAAAGACCTAGAAGAAAGAAAGAGGACGATGACCTTCCCAAAGAATATATAGGCGGAAATTCGGGAGCGTCCATTAAAGATTTACTCGGCGGACTCGAACTCAACTTCGAACAGGAATCTTCAGAAGAAGAAAAAACGGAAAAACCTAAAAAATCAAAAAAAGTTAAAGAGGCCGCAGAACAGGCTGAAACTTCAGAAGAATAATATCAATTAAGAATTTAAAACCATTTAGCGGCGGATTTTCGAATATAATTTGCTTATTGTCGGCAATTTTCGAAAGTCCGTCGTTTTTTAACGAATCATTTTAAAAATAGTTAGTTTGCTTTTGAATAAGATAATTCTTTGATATTCAATTAAAACTGACTTTTAAACATAATATCGGAGTTATTATGAAATTGATTATAGCAAGCAACAACAGCGGAAAAATTAAAGAAATAAAAGATATTTTCAAAAACAAATTTGATGAAATTATATCTATGAAAGAAGCCGGCTGTAACATCGATGTGGTAGAAGATGGCACAACATTTTTTGAAAATGCATTCAAAAAAGCAAGAACTATCAGTGAATTTACTCAAAGTGTCGCATTGTCGGATGATTCCGGTCTTGTGGTTGACGCATTAAACGGGGCACCGGGTATATATTCCGCTCGTTATGGCGGAGAAAACACGAACGACGAAAAAAACATAGATAAACTGCTTTTAAATATGAAAGACGTTAAAAACAGGCAGGCAAGGTTCGTTAGCTGTGTAGTCTTATATTTCCCCGAAGGTAAGTTTCTTTCCGCAGTGGGTACTGCCGAAGGCGAAATATTATACGAAAGAAAAGGCGAAGGCGGTTTCGGGTACGATCCTGTTTTTTATTCATATGAGCTTAAAAAAAGTTTTGCAGAGGCATCGGTAGAGGAGAAAAATAAAATCAGTCACAGAGGAAAGGCTTTGCGTTTGTTATATAAAAAATTAAAAGAAGTAATAAATGGTAAGGTATGATTAAATTATTGATTGTTTCCGATTCTCACGGAAATGTAAGCACTTTGAATTCATTGAAAAACATTATGTTCGAAAGTGATTTTGTCATTCATTTAGGAGATTATTTAACCGATATGAATATGTTTGCCGATGAACTTAAAGATAAACTAATAAGAGTAAAAGGAAATTGTGACGTGTCTTTCGGAGATAGCGAAATTATAAAAGATATCGGCGGAAAAAAATTTTTAATTACGCACGGGCATCGATATAGAGTTAAAAACGACTTAACAAACTTAAGTTTCCGTGCAAATGAGGCTCAAGCCGACGTGGTTTTATACGGGCATACTCACGTTCCTTCAATAGAAAGAAACGGAAATTTATTTTTTATAAATCCCGGTAGCTTATATAATTTTGAAAGAACATATTGTTATGCAATAATTGAGAACAATAAAATATTTCCCAAAATAGTAAAAATTTAATGTAATTTTATTTGACAAAGAATTGCGTTTATGCTAAAATACTACAGCATTGTAAATTCGCAATCGTCATTTTGCGTTGATGGGGAATTTATTTGCGGGTGTAGTTCAATGGTTAGAATTCCAGCCTTCCAAGCTGGTTGTGTGGGTTCGATTCCCATCACCCGCTCCAATAATAGTGCGTAATTTACGGTCCTTGTTTTGGGTCAGTAGCTCAGCAGGATAGAGCAACGGCCTTCTAAGCCGTAGGTCGGGGGTTCGAATCCCTCCTGGCTCGCCATTATGGTGGGTATAGTTCAGTTGGCTAGAATGCTAGATTGTG
>CASEPJ010000122.1 GCA_949289715.1 uncultured Clostridia bacterium | reverse complement strand
TATATTCCTTGCCTTATATGCGCAATTATCACTATGTATACGAAAAAGAGGGGGGAGTACCTGCTTTAAGCGAAGTAAAGTTTAGTATTACTTCCAACAGAGGTTGTTTCGGAGGATGCGCTTTTTGCGCATTGACTTTCCATCAGGGCAGAATAATTCAGGCAAGAAGCAAAGAGAGCATAGTTAAAGAAGCTCAATTATTAATCAACGACAAAGATTTTAAAGGATATATACACGATGTCGGCGGACCTACCGCTAATTTCAGGCATCCGGCTTGTAAAAAACAATTAACTTCAGGAGCTTGTGTAGACAGGCAATGTCTGTTTCCGAAACCATGCAAAAATTTAAAAGTTGACCACAGCGAATATACGGATATTTTAAGAACTTTGAGAAATTTACCCAAAGTTAAAAAGGTCTTTGTTCGTTCGGGAATCCGCTTTGACTATGTTATGGCAGATAAATCGGATGAATTTATAAACGAATTGTGTAAATATCATATTTCCGGTCAGTTAAAAGTGGCTCCCGAACATGTCAGCGATAATGTTTTGAAACTTATGGGCAAACCGAGCAATTATGTATTCAATTCCTTCTGTTTTAAATATAAAAAAATAAACGAAAAATTAAATAAAAAGCAATACCTTGTGCCATATCTTATGAGTTCTCACCCGGGCTCCACTTTAAAAGACGCAATAGTGCTTGCTGAATATTTAAGAGACATAGGATATACCCCTGAGCAAGTTCAGGATTTTTATCCCACGCCGTCGACGATTTCTACTGTAATGTATTATACGGGGATTGACCCGAGAACCCTAAAAAGCGTTTATGTTTCCGTTAATCCGCATGAAAAAGCCATGCAAAGGGCATTGATACAATATAAAAATCCTAAAAATTATTCCTTGGTAAGAGAAGCGCTTTTGCTCGAAAAACGTTTTGACCTTATAGGAAGCGGGAATAAATGTCTTATTAAACCTAAATCCGTTTATTCTACATCGACTAATAAGAATAAAATAAATAATAATTTATTAAAACAAAGCAAAAACAAAACACATTTAGACGCTATTAGCAGGCAGAAAGCAAAAAAAAGTAAAAAATAATGTTATACAAAAAAATATGTTATTATAAAATATAAATATTTAATCAATTAATAATAGATTTATTAAAGCAGTTTTAAATAAAAAGCATTAAAAATTTCATTTATTTTTTTGAGAAAATATATAAAATTAAATAATTTAATTTCATTAAAATATTTGATAAAAATTAATATAAAAATGCCGTAATATTGTTACGGCATTTTTTAATCGACAGCTAACTGAAACAAAAAAATAATAATGCTAAATTTATTTTATAATTAATTTTTATAATTAACATAGTAAAATAAATTAGACTAATTAATTCATTAATTTAATAATTAGTTAATATTTTATCGGCTATGTAAAAACGTAAATGATAAATATTTTTTTATAAAATTTGAATAAAAAATTCAATATTTATTTCTATTAATTTTATTACTTTTTACCTGTTAAATTTTTTTAAAATACTTCTTGCAACGGAAAGCCCGTTAGCGGAAGCCTGCTGCAAGCCTCTGGTTACCGAAGCACCGTCTCCTATGGAATAAAGTCCTTTTACGCTGGTTTCGAAATTTGAATCGACTACAACGGCATTTGAGTAAAATTTGACTTCTACGCCGTATAGCAGTGTTTCGTCGCTGGCTATACCGGGCGTGACTTTATCTAAGGCATAAATCATTTCTTCTATGTCAACCATTATTCTGTGAGGCAGTACAAGACTTAAATCGCCGGGTACGGCGTCTTTTAAGGTAGGAATTAAACTGTTTCTTGCCAAACGCTCTTCATTGGTTCTGCGCCTTCTTCTGTAATCTCCGAAAGTCTGAACCATAATTTTTCCGTCGCAAAGCATATTGCTTAATTGCGCTATTTGTTTACCGTATTCGATGGGGGTTTTAAACGGTTTGGTAAAATTTTTGGATACAAGCAGTGCAAAATTGGTATTATTGGTTTTATATTCTGCCGATTTATATGCGTGTCCGTTGACTACGGCAAGTCCGTTTTCGTAATATTCCGTGGCTACTTCTCCGGAGGGATTTGTGCAAAATGTTCTTACTTTATCGTCGAAAGTAGGGGTATAATAAACCAATTTTGCCTCGTACATGTTTTTGTTCAGAAAATCCATAACTTCATCTCTGACTTCGACTCTTACACCTATATCAACCGTTCCTACGTTTGTTGCGATATCGTGCAAGTGACATATATTACAGAACCATTCGGCGCCTTCACGCCCGACAGCGGCAACAACTTCGTCGGAATAATACGTTTCGTTTTTATCGGTTAAAACGCCGCAAACTTTATTATCTTTTATAATTATATCTTTAACCATAGTATCAAATAAAATAGTAATACCGTGATCCAAGAGATAATGTTGCAGCTTGGTATAAATTTTATAACCTTCCTCCGTGCCTAAATGGCGGATGGGACATTCAATAAGCTTCAAATTTGCATTGACAGCTTTTTTACGAATTTCGCGGATTTCTGGACCGTTGTTAATTCCGTAAATGTTAGTGTCCGCACCGAATTTCAAGTATATGTCATCTGCTTCTTTTATTAGGTTTAATGCCTTGTCGTAGCCTAAAATTTCGGGCAGATTACCGCCTACATCGGGGGAAAGAGATAATTTTCCGTCGGAAAACGCTCCGGCACCGGCAAAACCCGTAGTAATTGCACAGGGTTTGCAATTCATACATTTTGCCGTTTTACGTTTCGGACAAGCTCTTTTTTCAATCCTTCTTCCTTTTTCTATCATTAGAACTTTTAAATTTTTATCCGAATTTAAAAGCTCATAAGCACAAAATATGCCCGAAGGACCCGCTCCTACAATTATAACGTCATAAGTATTGGTGTTTTTTTCCATATTATAAAACCTTTTTTATATTTAACGCTCGCCTAAGTTTTAATGCAAATAGACAAATGTTTATTAAACATAAGCTTTTTGATAAAAATTAGATTTTTTATCTATTAAATATACGTTTGTCTATTTTTTGGCAAAATTCATTTATTTAAAGAATCTTTAAATGCGAAACGTAATTTTAAAAATTCCGATTCAAATAAAAAGTATTTTAAAATGAATTTTCAAGCGTTAAGCACCGTAGTCAATTATAATGTTTTTTACCTATTTTGTCAACTTGTAGCATTAAAAAGATTATGTATTATTTTAATTTGAAAATCCTTTTCGATTTAATTTATAAAAATTTTTTTGTAATTAATAGGATTGTAATATTGAAATTTATTGTAGTAATTATTAG
>CASEPJ010000121.1 GCA_949289715.1 uncultured Clostridia bacterium | reverse complement strand
TAAAAGATTAAAAAATCTTCATAATTTTTTTATTAAATTATTAGATTATTTAAAAATATAATTTTTTTATATTTTTATTTTAAATTATTTTTTAACAAAATAAATTTTATAAAAACCTTACCCGATTAAAGAGTAAGGTTTTTATAAAATATTTTAGTTATCTTATTAATCAATAAGAAAACAATTTCTATATTTTTTAAATAAATTAATTAAATAAATGCTCAATAAATTTGTTTAGTAACAATATTTTAGCAAATTTCTATTTTAATAATTGACTTTTCTTACTTCGAAATAAGCCTGAGGATGCTTACATACAGGACATATTTCCGGAGCTTTAGTACCTACTACAATATGACCGCAATTTCTGCACTCCCAAATAGTTACGCCGCTTTTTTCAAAAACAGTTTTTGTTTCTACATTTTTCAATAATGCACGATAACGTTCTTCGTGAGATTTTTCAATAGCGGCAACCCCTCTGAATTGCTCGGCTAATTCATGAAAACCTTCTTCGTCGGCATCTTTTGCCATACGCTCATACATATCGGTCCATTCGGCGTTTTCGCCTTCCGCTGCGTGCAAAAGATTTTCCGCTGTATCGCCAAGTTCGCCTAAAGCCTTAAACCAAAGTTTTGCATGCTCCATTTCGTTTGAAGCCGTCTGCAAAAACAATGCGGCAATTTGTTCATAACCGGCTTTCTTTGCTACGCTGGCAAAATATGTATATTTATTTCTTGCCTGCGATTCACCGGCAAAAGCTTCCCATAAATTTTTCTCTGTTTTTGTACCGGCATATTGATTTTTTGCAACTGCCTCTTCTATTTTAACAAATTTACTTGCGGGTTGTTTGCAAACGGGACATTTAAAATCATCGGTCATCGGACCTTCATGTATATAACCGCATACTGTACATTTCCATTTTTCCATTTTTTTATTCTCCTTTTTCTCATTAAAATCTATTGTATTTAACAGTTTTTCTATTTCTTCAAGGGGAACGCCCTCAATTGTTTTAATTTTTTCCAAAAATAATCTTGTATTTTCACTTTGCGGGAGCATATAACCTGCCTCTCGGTTCAAATCTTCCGCCATAAGACGACAAGATTTCACAACTGCCACAAAAACTTCATCGGGTAATAAGGACGCTATTTTTTCCGCTTTGGTTTTACTTTGAATTAACGCTCTTAAAGAATTAACCGTTTCTTCCTTTTTTGGTTGTTGCGGGGGCAATTCATAAGGCATCATAGTAATAGCTCCCGACGGACAGGAGTCGGCACAAACACCGCAGCCAATACATTTGTTTTTATCTATAATACTGTTTTCAGTATCCGTTGCTCCAACAGGACAAACGTATAAGCAAAGACAATCTTTAGTGCAAAGTCTTAAATTTCTTACCGCATATTTGGCAACCATTTTTATGCCCTCCTTTCTATTTTATCGAATTTCCAAGTCGGCACTTTACAAACCGGACAAATTTCCGGCGGCTTATTACCAACAAATACGAATCCGCATACGGAACAAACGTAAATGCCTGTATTTTCAAGCATTTTCTTTCCCTCTGCTTTATATCTGTTTAAAATAGAGAGTAATATTCTCGTTACCTTTTCACTCCATAAAAGCGCACGCTTTGCTCCTCTGTCGGCAAATTCTTCTGCAAAATCGTTGGCATAAGGATAATTCGTCGACAAATCGGTTTCAATAAGTTTTAACAATGTTTCTATATCTCCGTCGACATTCTCTGACTTTGCATTGAAAAATTCAGATAGTTTTTTAAATGCCTCCGCCTGGTCAAACAAATATTGTTTTTCGCAGCCTCTTGCAAGGTTGGAACAAATTACGCTCATTTCCATGGGAGAAAGCTCTTTTTCAAAATGTGATTTTTTTGTTTTCGGTTGAGTTTTTATTTCTTCTTTTAAAACAAAAGCATCTCTGCCTGCTCCGCAAACAGGACATATAAAATCGTCAGGAATTTCACCACGATATATGTATCCGCAAACACTACAAACGTACTCTTTCATAAGTTTCTCCTTATTTTTTTTGTATTTTATCAAATTGAATTATTTACTTCTGTGATATTATCACATACTCTAATACTAAATTCTAAAAAAATTTTAAACCCTATGCAAAAACTATTATTTTTTAAGACATAAAAAATTTAAATACTTAAAAAAGTATTATTTGCAGGAAAAACAATTTATCAAAAACTTTAACCTTATGCAGATATTCTCAAGTTAATAGTTTAAACAGTTATTATATGTTTATTACGCATTTTGTTTCTAAATTAATAATAAATTAAATTTTTAATCTTTGAATTATAGGCAGCACTTAAATTGAAATCGTTTTAATATAAATATATTGACTTGCAATATAAAGTTTGCTATAATAAAAAATATTTAATGAGGATAAAAAAGTATGGAATTAAAAGAATATTTGCCTGTTTTAAACGATTTATCAGAAGAAGACAGACTAGTACTTGAAAAATCTGCCATTCGAAAAAAACTTAAAAATAGAACCATTATTCACAACGGAATTGAAGATTGTAGCGGACTGTTTATTATTGTAAACGGCGAAGTAAGAGTCTATACTATATCGGATAAAGGCAAAGAGATTACAATATATCGACTTTTCGATAGAGATATTTGTTTATTTTCGGCAACTTGTATGTTAAAAAATATTCAATTCGACTTAATAATCGAAACGCAATGCGATACGGATGCTTATTTTATTCCTGCGGATATTTATAAAAATATAATGGCTAAGTCTGCTCCTCTTGCCAACTTTACAAATGAATTAATATCGAGCCGTTTTACAGAAGTAATGTGGCTGCTTGACCAAATTTTATGGAAAAGTTTTGATAAACGTCTTGCCTCTTTTTTATTAGACGAAAGCGCAATAGAAGGTAGCGAAATTTTAAAAATCACACATGAGGAAATAGGCAACCATTTAGGCAACCCTAGAGAAGTTGTAACGAGAATGCTCAAATATTTTCAAAATGAAGGTATGGTAAAATTACACCGTGGTTTAATAGAACTTATCGATATTAAACGTCTTAAAAAGATTTAATCAAATTAGCATTTAAATTTTAAAAAAGTATTTTATTGATTCGTTGTTTTACACTTCCTCTTTCGCTTTTTTTATTAAAAAATAACTTTTAAAAATTTTAATTTTTTGCAAAAATCAAGTGTTCAACTTGTGTGGAAACTAATTATTTTTTGACAATTTTTACCCCTAAAAAGCATAAAAAATAGGGCTTATCCCTCATCGGGATAAGCCCTGAAACACAATATATTGTATTATTTTTTGTCAAGTCACAATTACTTGGACCTCGGATTACGGATGTTAGCCTGTGCTGCAGCTAAACGTGCAATCGGAACTCTAAAAGGTGAACAAGATACATAAGTTAACCCTATATTGTGACAGAATTCTATTGTGGAAGGATCTCCGCCGTGTTCTCCACAAATACCGAGTTTAATATTGGGACGAACTCCTTTTGCCAATTCACAAGCCATTTTCATAAGTTTGCCAACACCTATTTGGTCTACTTTTGCAAACGGATCTTGTTCGAATATCTTTTTAGCATAATATTCTTCAAGGAATTTACCGGCATCGTCTCTACTGAACCCATAAGTCATTTGAGTTAAATCGTTAGTTCCGAAGGAGAAGAATTCAGCTTCCGTTGCAATTTCATCGGCGGTCAAAGCAGCTCTTGGAATTTCAATCATAGTGCCGACTTTATATGCAATTTTCATATTGTTCTCTGCCAAAACGTCTTCAGCTGTTTTTACGACGATATCTTTAACATATTTTAATTCTTTTACTTCACAAACCAACGGAATCATTATTTCGGGTTCTATATCGTAGCCTTTACGTTTTTTAACATTTATTGCCGCTTCCATAACCGCTCTTGTCTGCATTTCCGCAATTTCAGGATATGTTACAGCCAAACGACATCCACGATGTCCAAGCATTGGGTTAAATTCATGTAAACTTTCTACCGTATTTTTCAATTCTTCAAAAGACAGACCCATTTCTTTTGCCAAAGCCTGGATTTCTTCGTCTTTATGAGGTACGAATTCATGAAGCGGCGGATCAAGAAAACGAATTGTTACAGGATTACCCTGCATTGCTTCATAAAGTCCTTCGAAGTCGCTTCTTTGCATAGGAAGTAATTTTGCCAATGCTTTCTTTCTTTCTTCTACCGTTTTCGAAACTATCATTTCACGCATTGCGGGAATTCTGTCTTC
>CASEPJ010000120.1 GCA_949289715.1 uncultured Clostridia bacterium | reverse complement strand
TTATTGATAATTTCTACTGCTACATACTATATAAGAGGGGAATATTTGTTTAATTTCAGAATTTTCAACCCCGCCGTGGATGGATTTACATATAGTGGAATGGAAATTCTCGAACTTATTACATATCATTGTTTGGGAATAGGTTTCGTAACAATGGGTATGAGAAGCTCAAAAAAGAAATTCGACAAGCACCGTGCAATCGAAATTTTCAATTCCGGTCTTATCACCGTCAATACCTATTTAATGCAGGCTTTCTTCGGAATTATAATAACGGTTGTGGCTATTAGCATTTTTAACGTCAGTGGTCTTATAGATGCTTCGGGAATTCTTTTGGCATTCGGTTTCGGACAAGGTACGGGGCAGGCATTAAATTACGGCGTAATTTACGAAGATTACGGATTTGTCGGCGGCGGTAACTTCGGTTTGACGGTAGCGGCTTTGGGCTTTTTGGTTGCCTGCATAGTGGGCGTAATTTATATGAATGTTTTGAAGAAAAAGGGTGTTATAGAAATAAAGCAGGAGGAGAAAACTTCCGTACTGCAAGACTACGAGGATGAAAACGAAATCCCTGTAGTATCTTCTATGGATAAAATGACGGTGCAAATCGCAATAGTCTTTTTGATTTATGCAATTTCCTATTTGATAATGGCAGGACTTTCATTTTTAATACCTTCCCTCGAAAACGTATTGTTTGGATTTAATTTTCTTATCGGTACTTTATTGACTATTCCCACAAAAGCAATTTTAAACAAACTGCAGAAAAAAAATATAATTAAAAAACAGATTGTCAATAATTTTATGATGAATCGAATAGGCGGTTTTGCGTTCGATTTGATGATTATTGCCGGTATTGCAGCCATTCAGTTGCCTTTACTTAAAGATTATTGGTTGGTTTTACTAATACTTGCCGTTGTAGGCGCTTTAACTACATTCGTCTACGTTTATTTAACATCTAAAACCCTTTTCCCTTCCTATTGTCATGAACAGTTTTTGGCAATGTTCGGTATGTTGACGGGAACCGCCAGCACGGGAATTATTTTGCTTAGGGAAATAGACGGCACATATCGTTCGCCGGCCAGTGAAAATTTGGTTTACCAAAGCGTACCTGCTATGATATTCGGTTTCCCCATAATGTTCTTGGCAACATATGCCTGCCTTGGCAGAACGGAATGTTTTATAACGTTCGGAATTATTGCTGTGCTTTTTGCCGCATTTAACGTATTGTTGTTCCGCAACAGGATATTCAATAAAAAATCAGCGCAATCAACCGGCTCGCTGCCCGAAACAAAGGAAGAAACTTTGAAGGAATAATATAAAAAATAATTTTCAATTTAATCGTTTAAAAGTTATGTTATAAAAATGGTTTATAAAAATCGAATATATAAAAAATGCGGCTTTTTGCCGCATTTTTTATATAAAACTTTTCAAAATTCATTTTTTAAAAAATTTAAAACAGATTAAATAATTAGGAAAACAGTTTGCCTATAAAATTCCATACTACAAACATCAAAAGAATAAAAAGTAGTAACACAATGGGTTTTAAAATGTTTTTATAAGAAAAATTGGTAAGAGCTTTCTTTTTGTCCGTTATTTTTTTGCACCTTTCTGCGATGACGGGAGATATATTTTGAGGAGCATTATAATATGTATTGATTTTCCCATCGGTTATATTGATTTCGGCGTCCAAACATGCGTTAAAACGCTTTAAATCTTCAAAAGGAGAATTGTTTTCGTCTTTAAGACATTTTGCTTCCATAAAAAATTCCCATGCCTTTGCACGAAAAGGATAGCGTTCGACTGTTTTTTGAGCATAATATAATCCCTTGTCGTAATCTTTTAATTTTAAAAATTTTCTGTATTCTTCGATTTTTTTATTTATATCTTCATTTTTTTTGCATATTAAAGCAATATTTTTATAATTTTGAGCCGTTTCGTCATCGCAAGCGGAAATTAAAGTATTAAAGTGCGAAAATTTTTCCAGATTACCGGCATAAGCGGCAAGTTGAATTTCGTTGCAGGCACCCGCCTGAGCCAACAAACGCAACCTTTCCGCCAAAAAAATATTTTGGGGTACATCTTTTAAAATTTCTTCTGTCTTATTAAAATTTCCCTCCTGCAAAGTTTTTTCGGCATACGATATTTTTGATTGCAGTAATTCATCCTTTAACGTCGATAAATCTTCATTGCTGTTAAATATGATAAAATCATTATTTTCATTCATTTTTTTAACAAAGTCTTTCAAAGATGTATTTTGTACGTCTTCAAAAACTACAGGCGATGAAAAATTAATTATTGTAGCCTTGCAATATTCGCAAACGAAATTGTTTTTATGCTTTT
>CASEPJ010000119.1 GCA_949289715.1 uncultured Clostridia bacterium | reverse complement strand
CTATCAGCATTGCTGCCGGAAGAAATGCCGTTGAAACAAAACCGCTTGTTTTCGGAGAGTATGCAGATTATCCCGCTTTTGCAGATTTCGATAAAATAATAGAGGCAAACGGCGGAGAAATTCCGTGGAACTGGGAAGTAGTAGACGATCCTTTCCGTGCCGACATCTATTTGAAAAATTTGGGTTACAGCGACGAACAGATAAAAGACATTATAGCAAAATCACAGGATAACAGTCTTGTTTCGAAAATGTGGTATGTTCAGGAAACAAAAAAAGCAGACGACGTGGCAGCTTATTTTATTACCATTATCCAAGATATAGGACATAGCGTCGCAGGATTTTTCGATGAAGCGGGCGATGTAAAATTCGATTCGGCCGATACAACATTTCTTAAAGAAACCACTTTGCTAATGGACGATACAATTTTAAATTATATCGGAGGAGTATCTACAACAATAAATCCTACTATTTCGCATTATAGCGGAATGGATATAACTAACGCAACCTTAAAATATGAAGTTGTAAATGCTTCGGATACGGTTGTATCTTACGGAACTTTGCAAAGCGGCGTGAATATAGCAAACGGGCAATATTTCTTCTTTGACAGTGCGCAAATTAATATGCCTTCGGTTACTAAAGCGGAACAGTTCACGTTGAATTTGATTTTGACTGCGGATAACGATTATTATACGAGTTCTTCATGGGATATATTTGTCTATCCAAATGCATATCTTTCCGCATCTGAAATAGCCGGCAAAACCGTAATGGTTTCCGGGGACAGCAGTTCTTATAATTTTAAAGAAAAATATCCTTTTGCAACCGATTGGGTTGACGGTTCTAATCCCGATTTATTGGTAGCTTTCGGTTCTTTAAGTGCTAGTCAAATCGAATATTTAAATAACGGCGGTAAAGTCTTTTATGCAGGTACCGGCAGTGAAGTCCTCAAAGTCGAAAACGGAACCTATTATTCACAATATGTATTTATGAATTTCCCCAAAGAGGATCATCAAATAGTTCAATCTCTGGCATCTAAAGGATACGGAGGATTGCAATTTATAAATATGTATACGACAAACGTTATCACAGAAGATAAAGAAAATCCTTTGAGTCATTCGCTCATTGGTAAAATATTAATCAGAGATAACGTTCCCGACAGTTTGCAAACCGGATCGTATATGTCGGAATTTAAAAAAGGAGACGGTACGATTATTCAAAGTACTTTCAATTTCGCCTTCGGAGATTCTGTACTGGCACCTTATTTAATCGACCAGACTATGCGTTATCTTTTAGGCGTAGGGCAAGAATCTTTGACTTCTGCATCCGTTGTAAACGTTGAAAGTCAAGGGTTGCTTAAAGATTCTGCAAAAGCTTACTCTGCATTGTCCTTTAATGCTTAAATACCACATACATTTAGTATTACTCCATATTAAACTTCGCTGAAAAAATAGAAAAATTGGCGGGGATAAACAAAAAGGAATGAGCAAAACAGTTCATTCCTTTTTGTTTATAATAGAAAAATGAAATAATAGTAAAACAGAACCAAAAAATTAACAAAAATGAAAAGCCAATGTGAAAAAAAGTATAAATTGAACCTGTGTATTGATATTTTAATTTTAAATTTAAATAACGTCTTACCGCTTAGCGTTAAAATTTTGTAGGGGCAGTAGTTTTTGAACTTTATTGAAAATGAAAAGGAAATATTGTTTTATAGACCTTTATTTTTATTTAAACTAAAAAAGTTTGTTATTTTTAAAAGATTAATCTTTAAAAAAATTTATTTTAAAAAAAGCAAGGGTATTGACTTAAAAAAGTATAAAACTTAAAAGTCCGTTACGCCGTTTACGAATAAAATTGAACTTTTTATGCGAAAAGTAAAACCGAATTTTTTAAAACGGTTATAAAAATACAGCTAAATAAAACAATTTTAAAAAGGCAACAATCGATAATAGCAAAAAGCTGCCCAGCAGTGTTTGCAAGGGAATAAAATTATAATATGTCAATAACGCAAACTGTCTATTATAAATTTTATTAATAATCCGCTTCTAAAAATATTATGCCGATAAAAAATTTTATAATAATTACTTTTTGCTGCACCTTGTCAATTCTATAAGCATATGATTTTTTCTTGCAATGTCAACTATATTTGCCGTAATTAAACTATTAGCCTTAATGATTTTAAGTTTAGCTTTATTGTATATATCGGCGGTGGTTTTTCTTCCTATTAAAAAGGTAAAATCGGAAAGTATTTTTGGGGGTAAGGTGTTTATTGCAATATTTTGCTCGATTTTTGAGGGATTAGGATAATCGCATAGCAGAGCTGTATCGGTAGGTTTATTATCGTTTGGGGTGTCGTTGGAAATTTCGCTTTCCAAACGTTCATCGTTATTGTTTTTAAAACCGTCGACCGATTCAATGGGCATATAAACAATATTTTTAGTATTATTCGACTGTTTATACAAACGCTTGTCTTTTTCGTCTATTTTATCTAATTTGGGGCTCGGTATTTTAATTTTTTTATCTTTAAAAAGAATTAAAGTGTCGCCTAAACTGGAGAGTAATTTTTTATTGTCGGTTTCTTTGCCGTTGTCAAGAATAAAAGACTTTATTTCATTGTTTTCTATTTTTATATCCTTGACCTTTCCCACTAATTCTCCGTCTATGGTAAAAACATCCGAATCGAGTACCTTTTTTGCTTGAGCCGCAAAACTGATATCGCATACTTTATCTTTATTATATACCATTACGGCATCTAAACCTATGGAATAAACCGAATTCAGTTTAACCGCTTTTTTAATCTGTAGAGTTTCAAAAGAATATTCTACGATAAGCCATGCCAAACGGGTATAGTTTTTATTAGTGTAAATGTCTGTGATTATGCCGAGTTTTTCACCTTCATATAAAGAAATAAGGGGTTTGCCTATTATTTCGGATATATATCTCATATTAAACCTCCCATTGCGTTATCGGTTTATTTTATTCGGACAACTTGTTTATTATGCATTGAATGATAAATTACATAAAAAAATAAAAAATTACAAATAAAAATAAATTTTTTTATTATAAAAGCACTAAATGGCGTAAAAATCGTTGACATATTCAAAAAAATACTATATAATGGTGGAACTTAGTGTTTTAAGTTTTTACTTGAATACGAATAACAGGAGGAAACAGCCATTATGAAAACATTTATGGCAAAAGCGGAAACCGTTGAAAGAAAATGGTACGTTATAGACGCAGCCGACAAGCCTTTAGGCAGAGTGGCAAGCGTTGCGGCCTCGATTTTAAGAGGAAAAAATAAACCTACATTTACCCCTCATGTGGATACGGGCGATCATGTAATCGTAATTAATTGTGATAAAGTAATTTTAACGGGTAAAAAGCTCGAGAAAAAGTTTTATCGTTATCATACCGGTCATATCGGAGGACTTAAAGAAATCCAATATAAAAAACTTATGGCAGAAAAACCCGAATTTGCTATGGAAAAAGCAATAAAAGGTATGCTTCCAAAAAATTCTTTAGGCAGAGATATGGCAAGAAAACTCAGAGTTTATAAAGGCGCAGAGCATAAACACGAAGCTCAGCAACCCGTCGTTTATAATATAGATTAGGAGGGGAAATATTATGGCAGTTAAAGCTAAAAAGAAAATTCAATATTGGGGTACCGGCAGAAGAAAAAAAGCTATAGCTAGAGTACGTCTTATACCGGGCGGTAACGGCAATATAGAAATAAATAAAAGAAGTATTGACGATTATTTTGGATTGGATACCTTAAAATTTATTGTTCGTCAGCCGTTGGATTTGACTACATCGCTCGATAAATACGACGTTATGGTAAATGTTGCAGGCGGCGGATTTACCGGCCAGGCAGGCGCAATAAGACACGGTATTTCCCGTGCTTTGGTTCAGGCCGACGAAAATTTAAAACCTGTACTTAAAAAAGCCGGATTTTTAACGAGAGATCCGAGAATGAAAGAAAGAAAGAAATACGGTTTGAAAAAAGCAAGAAGAGCTCCGCAATTCTCAAAACGTTAATGCTTTGTATTATATCGTTAATTTTAAAAACCCGCTTTGTCAAAGCGGGTTTTAATTTTTCTGTAAATAAATTATTTTAATGCCATAAATAAAATTACTTTAAATTTATATTAAATTACTTCAAATAATTTAAAAAATTCATTTAAATCGAATAATTGTAAACAATCTTAAATTTACGCTGAATATTCTAAATACTACGTCGAAACGGCGCAGCGAGTAGCGTATAGTTTCAAAACAATAATAAATTTACGCAATAAAATAATCGACAATATTTTTATTTATGGGCAATAAGTTATAAACGTTTTTAATAAGCGGGGTTTTCTTGTTGTTTTCTTCCCCCTAAAATTTTTATGCAGCGTAAATTATTATAGTGATAAGACGATAAAGGCAGCATGAAAGCATTATATGAGTGAGCGGCTACCAAAATTTCGTTAGGTGAAAATCCGCAAACGAACAAAGTATGATAATAATTGTATTTTGAGTTTGCTAATTGAATAACATCGCCAACCGAAAGTTCTTTGCTTTCGCAAAGGCGCCCGTAAATGCCGGCTTCTTTGTTATTTACGACAAATTTATAAAAATATTCGACGCCGCTCCAAGCCGCAGCTCTGTTTGAAGGAGAAATGTAATACCAACCCACGTCTTTATTAAAATTCATATAAGGGCAACCCGCATATAGACACTGAGATACGAAGTTAGTGCAGTCTCCCCCTATTTGAGAAAAATCATAGAATTGAGGATTTCTTTTATAAGCCCATTTATGAGCATATTCCGCCGCCTTTATTCTGTCATATGTAACATTTTCGTATTTTATATGGTTTTCTGACATAACAGTTAATCTCGTATTTTTAATTTTTTTAGTTTTCTTATAATAATTATTTTATGCAATCAGCGTTTTTTTGTTAATTTTTCAAAAAAATCGGTTATTTTGGTTTTGCGACTTTTTTAGTTTTGACTTAATAAACGTTTATTTTTTGAACTTAAATTTTACAAACAATTATTTTTAAATATATTTTTTCCCCGAACTTATCGAAAAGGTAGGTTTTTTTAAAAGAAGGTAAAAAACAATAAATACTAAAATATCGACATTATTAAAAAGTATAAAATTCAAATATTTTTTATTAAAAAAAGCTATGGAACAAATCAATATTTTATACAATAAAAAAATTCAGAAAAGTATTTACTTTGTATTAAAAATATGTTAAAATAACATAAATAAGGAGAAAAAATGGCTGAATTATTACTTCCTGCAGGGAATACGGAAAATTTTATAACCGCAATAAATTCCTATGCCGATGCCGTATATTTAGGATTGGGAAAATTCAATGCACGAGCCAAGACCGCAGGATTTGACGAGAAAAATATAGAGGAATGGATTAACTATGCGCATTTAAGAGGCGTCAAAGTTTATATAACTTTTAACACACTATTAAAAGACGATGAGTTCGAGGAATTTTTCAGATTGGCAAAAGCCGCCGTAAATGCCCATGCAGATGCGTTTATCGTACAGGACATAGGGGCGGCATTTTTTTTAAAGCAAAATTTCCCAAATATTGTTTTACATGCAAGTACTCAAATGGGTATCCATAATTTAAGAGGTGCAGAGATTGCCGAAGAGTTAGGTTTTGAAAGGGTAATATTGGCAAGAGAAACAAAGAAAAGCGATATGAAGGAAATTCATGAGCGTACTCATTTAGAAACCGAATGTTTTGTTCAAGGGGCGTTATGCGTATCCTTTTCCGGTAATTGCTATTTTTCGTCTTCGCAATTCAATAAGAGCGGCAACAGGGGGGAATGTTTGCAACTGTGCCGTTTAAAATATTGGGCAAAAAATAAAAGGGGAAATATTTGCGAAGGCTATTTGCTTTCTCCTGCGGACTTATGTTTAATAGAAAAACTTAACGAGCTTAAGGATTGCGGCATAAGCAGTTTTAAAGTAGAAGGAAGATTGAGAAGAAAAGGTTATGTAGCCGCCGCCGCACAATGTTATAGACTTGCTCTAAAAGGCGCAAGAATAGCCTCGGCGGCATTAATTGAACGATTAAAAAAGGCTTTTTTCAGAGGAGATTACAATACTGGGCTTTATTTTGAAGGAAATGCACCTTGTATAGTAAATAAGCGTTTTCAAAACCATAGGGGTATAAAAATCGGAAAAGTTTTAAATGTTGAGCCTTTTAAAAATATTTACAGAATTACCGTAAGCTGCGGGTTTCATAAATTAGCCACGGGGGACGGATTAAAAGGCGTTGAAACTTTGGGTGATTTCGATAGAGAAGTAAGTTTCGGGGTTGGAAATTTTATTGAAAAAAAAGAGGGCGTTTATTTGATTTTTACATCTGCCGAATTAAAAAAAGGTATGGATTTGTATCTTACGGTTGACAGTAAAGAAGAAAATGCTCCAACAGAGGAAAAAAAGATTATCGCAGAAATTTCCTTTTACGCAATACCCGATAAACCTATAGTTATTAAAGCAGAATATAAAAATAATGAGGTTACTTTAGAAGGCGAAAACGCTTTAACCGCACAGACTGCTCCGTTAAGCGAGGAGGAGATTTTATCGTCTCTTACAAAAACCGGAGGTACGCCTTTTGAATTCAAAAAAAAGGAGATAGTAACCGATAATGTTTTTATAAAAAAAAGTTACTTAAATTTTTTGAGACGTGAAATTATAAAACTTTTGGAAAAACAAATTATTGAGAATTATAATTCACAAATAAAAAAGGGAAAATCGTGGAGCTTGAGCATAAAGAATAAAGATTTAAACGATAATTCTTATGCGGTGTATTCGTCGATTGAAAATTTTATTTTAAATTATAAAAAAGGTGCGCAAATTGTTTATTCTCCCGATGTATATGATTTGGAGCAAATAAAAAAGTTTTATGATTGCATTTTAAAAAAGGGAGAAAGTTTTTTTTATTTGGAGCTACCGGTATATGCAACGAGTCAAGACTGTTTAATTATAGAAGATATTCTCGAAAAAACGGGAAACGATAAAATAGGCGTAATTTCGCAAAATTTATGGGGTTTGAGTTTTATAAAAAAAGGATTTAAAACGGTATGTGGCCCGGCACACAACATTACAAACGAAAAAACCGCTAACGTCTTGTTGTCTTTAGGCGCAAAGGATTTCGTATATTCATACGAACCGCAACTTATTATTGAGGACGAAACGATTAAGAGGAGAGGGGCTTTTTATGAAGGAAAAATTCCTTTAATGAACTTTGCAAATTGCCCCTATAAAACGGTTTATGGTAACAAATGTTCAAACTGTAGTTTTGATAAATCTTTGACCTATGTTATGCAAAACGGTAAAAAACTTAATTTCCGAAGGCGAAAAGCAAATAATTGTTCCTTTGAAATGTATTGCGATGAGTCAGTGTTAAAACCTACTGCTAAAAAGAAGTTTACGGATTTTACCAAATAGCAAGGTAATTTTTAATTGCAGGTTATTTACAACGGTTAAATTGTTGATTTGGTTTATAAATTAATTATACGAGTCAATATTTTAATAAATAAAAAGATAAGGAGAAAAAAATGTTTGACCCGAATAAAAAAGTTTTTGATACTTACGCACAAAAAGTATTATACAGAAAAGGCGTTATGCTTACGCCCAAAGAAACTGCATTAAAGCATATAGAGAAAGATTACTATGAGTGTTTTAACGATTATTACGATTTCGTATATAATATGTATGAAACTTTATATGAAAGACCCGAAATATTAACTATAGACTCAAAAATGCTTGATGATAATTTACATAATTTGAACCTTCAAAACGCTTTTACCGTTGCGAAAGAAAAAAAACAGACGGAACGTTTGGAGATACTTAAAGTTTATAACAGTAAATTATCACTTCCTAATTATATTATTACCTTTTTAATAAGTCATATCGATTTTAACAAAGAAAGTTATTTTTTAAGTAAAGCAGATTATAAAAAGTTTTACACTTATATAAGAAGCTTTACGTTAATCGATAGAGTAAAGTTTGTAGAAATCTTTGAACAACTAAAAATAAAGTTTAATGTTTCAAAAGAGAATACTGTTCTGTCAAGCAGTACATATCCGGGGTTATTTAAGGCTTTAAAAATAATAAGAGAAAAAACAGAGAAAGACAGTAACAGTAAAAAATTGCATTATGTTTACCGAGCAAGTATTCTCGATTTTAGTTTTTTTAATCCCTGTTACGATAAATATGATATTTCCGACTATTTTTATTGTATGAGCGATGAGGAAAAATGTTTTATTAAAAATCTGGTTTATTATTTGGGCGAATTGGGGTTAAAT
>CASEPJ010000118.1 GCA_949289715.1 uncultured Clostridia bacterium | reverse complement strand
CCTTTTTAAAATATTCACCTCTTTCGGAATAATTTTTATATACATCGAAACTAGCACACGCAGGTGAAAACAATACCACTCCTCCAACCGGCGTTATGTTGTATGCTTCTTTTACAGCTTCGACTAATGTCTCCCTTTGTATAATATCGTAAAACCCGAATTTTAAAGACGTTTCGTATATTTTTTGCTTTGTAGCTCCGGTAACAATTATTTTATTAATTTTTCCTGAATGTAAAAAAATTTCGTCAAATTCCGTATTTTTATCGCTCCCGCCTAAAATTAAGGTTATCGGATAATACAAACTTTCTATTGCCGCTACAGTACTGGCAGGATTTGTAGATTTTGAATCGTTAATAAAAGTTATACCTTTCTTGTTGCCGATATATTCCAGTCTATGTTCCGATTGTTTAAATTTTTTTAAAACGTCTGTTAACATCGATTCGTTTGTTTTTAAATCAAATACGTTTACAGCACAAATAGCTGCCATAAGATTATATAAATTATGTTTTCCCAACAAAGGTATTTTCTCGGTTGAAATAATTTTTTCTTTGCCATAATAAATACTATTATCTATTAATCGACATATACAATTCGATTTACTCCCGAAAAAGCATTCTTTTGATTTAAATATATTCAATTTCGAAAGTTTTTCGTCGTCATAATTAATAATAGCAAAATCTTTTTCTGTTTGATTTTGAAAAATTTTACATTTAGATTCAAAATAATTATTCAAAGTTAAATGCCAATTTAAATGATCGCAATTAAAATTTAAAAAAACACCTACATGCGGTTTAAATTTTTCCGTATAATTAAGTTGAAAACTAGAAGTTTCCAATACTACAAAATCATCTTTTTTTATATTTTTAACTTCATATGTAAAAGGTACTCCAACATTTCCCAGCAAAAAAACATTTTTATTGTGAGCTTTCAATAAATTATGTATTAAATTAACCGTAGTGGTTTTTCCGTTGGTTCCGGTAACAGCAATAATGTTTTTACTTTTGCAAAATAAATATCCTAATTCTAATTCGCCTATAATTTTTTTATCTATAATTTTTGCATATTGAACGACACTGTTCCAATATGGTATGCCGGGACTCACAATTAAAATGTCGCAATTATCTATTTTATTATATAAATTTATATCATTTTGAGAAGTGTCATAAATTTCCGCTTGATTATTTTTTTTCAAAAGTTCATATGCCGATTCACCGCTTTTACCTTTACCCAATATCAATACTCTTTTATTCTTTATCATGCCAATCCTCCTTGAAAGTCAATTCCGTAACATAACAATAATATTCCGGCAACCACAGTAACGGCTATATAAATAACCGAAATTCTAACTTCGCTTAATCCTTTCATTTGCAAATGATGATGAAATGGTGCCATTAAAAATATACGTTTTTTTGTCGCTTTATAGTACAAAACTTGTAAAATTACCGAAATTGACGATATAACATAAGTTACACCCAAAATTAAAATAAAAAAGGAAAATCCGGTAAATACCGAAAAAGTAGCAACAGCCGCACCGAGAGCCATAGAGCCCGTATCCCCCATAAACATTCTGGCGGGGAAAGCATTAAAAATCAGAAAAGCAATTAAAGAACCGGTTAACAAATACATAACGGACAGAATATAATCATACTCTTTTGTTATCAAAACCGAACCTAAACTGACAAAATATGTGTGTTTTATATATATGAAAAGAATTAAAAAAACAAAATAAACCGTTGTTACACTGCCCGCCAAACCGTCTAAACCATCGGTCAAATTTACGCTGTTAGTTGCAGCAATAAATATAAAAACATATAACAATACGGACCATTTTCCAAAATCGATTACGGTATTGAAAAAAGGGATATAAACATCACTGCCTATAAATTCGTTATTATAACAATAAAAAGAAACAGCAAGTGAAACCACTATTTGACTAATAATTTTTTGCCATGGTTTTAAACCTTCGTTATGTTTAAATTTAATTTTTATAAAATCATCTAAAAAGCCTATAATTCCGTATGCGATTATTATTATAACCGAAACAAAAGCCAATGAATGAGGTTTGATGAATATTAAGGCAATCAATAAAGGAATAATAAACACCAATCCGCCCATAGTCGGTGTTCCGCTTTTTCCTTTATGTTCGTTAACATAAGACAATACAGGTTGACCGGCTTTTAATTTTCTTAAAAGGGGCAAAATACAAAAACTACATAACAGCGAAACAAAAATACCGACAATAACAAACTCAGGCATAAATACTCCTATTTACATATAATTTCCTCTATACATTTATAATCAGAATAGGGATATTTTATACTATTTATTTCTTGATAATTTTCGCATCCCTTCCCAGCAATAAGCACGCAGTCCCCTTCGGCAGCCATATGAATTGCTAAAAATATCGCTTTTTTTCTATTCTCTTCAATTATATAATTTCCCTGCACTCCTTCGGATATTTCTTCGATTATTTTCAAAGGATTTTCACTTCTTGGATTATCCGAAGTTATAACGCAAATATCAGAAAGTTTAGATGCAACCTTTCCCATAATCGGTCTTTTTAGTCTGTCTCTGTCTCCACCGCATCCGAAAACCGTTATAATTTTTCCCGAAGAGGATTCTTTTATTGAAAGTAAAACTTTTTCTAAAGCGTCCGGAGTGTGGGCATAATCGCAAATTATTTTTATATTATTATAATTAAATTCATTAAATCTTCCCGGAACTTCTTTTAAATTTTCTATTCCTTTAATAATGTAAGTTTTATCAATATTTAACAATTCGGCCATTTTTATCGCCGCAAAAGCGTTTTCAGCATTGTGACGCCCCTTCATGTTTAAATATATTTTATCTTTACTATTAACTAATACCGCTTCTTCATGAGGAAGATACATATCAGATTTTGTACCGTAAAAATAAGCATTTTCTTTAAATAAATTTTTCAGCGAATTGTTTACAACTAAATATTTTATTTCGTTATTGAGAATTTTTAATTTAGCGTTTACATAGTTTTTCATATTGGCGAAATAATCGAGATGGTCTTGAGAAATATTCGTAAATATAACTCCTTCAAAATTTAAACCATACAGTTTATCCAAATATATTGCATGAGCGGAAGCTTCCATAATTACATATTCTATCTTGTCGTTAAGCATTTCCGAAAAAATTTTATGTAATTCGTCCGAATCAGGTGTCGTCATTTCTGTATTAATGTTCTTATCGTTCCATATTGCACCGTTAGTTCCTATAATTCCGCAATTTTTGTATGCACTAGTCAATATGCTTTTTAAAAAATAAGTTGTTGTTGTTTTACCGTTGGTACCAGTAACCGCTATAATTTTAAGTTTATCGCAAGCTTTCTTATAAAAATTTTTACAGGCAAGCGCAAAATTTTTTCTTATATTGTTTGTCATTATAAAAGGCATATGGTTCGGCATATTAAATTCACTAACGACGCATATCGCACCTTTTTTTAAACTTTTCTCGCAAAACATTAAATTTTGTTCCTTTTGTTTCGAAAACGAAAAGAATATATCTCCTTTTTCTACTTTTCTGCTGTCACATTTTATTCCTTTTGCATTACCATTTAAATTTGTATTAGATACGATAATTTCGCTATCGAAAAAAATATCTTTAATTTCCATTATTCCTCCAGCTCCAAATAAACTACGCTTTTTTTGTTAATTTTTGTTCCCGCAACGGGAAATTGATATTTAACATAATTTCCCTCTTCCGCCACTTCAAAATATAAATCATTCTCATTCAATATTTTTTCGGCTTCATAATACGATAATCCTTCGATATCGGGCATAACTGTATATTCCAAACTTTTCACATCGCTTTGCTCCTTTGATGGTGCAATATTTTTAATTTTAATAATATCGTTAAAAATTTCTTTTGCATACGGAGCAGCAACAATACTGCCGTAATAAGCTCCCTGCGGCTCGTTAACTATAAACAATAATAAATATTCAGGATTTTCTTCTTCTAAATAGCCAACAAACGATGATATATATTTACCTCTTGCTATACTGCCGTTTTCATATTTTTGCGCAGTTCCGGTTTTTCCTCCTATTTTATATCCGTCTATATAGGCATTCTTTCCTCCGCCTTCGTTAACAACATATTCTAAAAATTCTCTTACCTTTGCACTCGTTTCAGTAGATACGGTTTTATTTTGCAAAATACTGTAGTTGCTTGTTATGATTTTATTATCATTATCGAATATACTTTTTAAAAAAGTAGGTTTATATAAATTTCCACCGTTTATCATAGAAGAAGTTGCGGTAAGAATTTGAATGGGAGTAACCGCTATTGCCTGACCAAACCCCATTCTCACTAAATCAACGGTTTTGACACTGTCCTTATTCATTATAATACCGCTGCTTTCACTTAAAAAATCAACTCCCGTTTTACTTCCGTACCCGAATACTTTTAAAGCATCATAAAAATTATCCAAACCCATTTTATAAGCTATATCCATAAAAACACAGTTACAGCTGTTTGCTACTCCTTCCATAAGCGTTTGCGAACCATGTCCTTTGGTTTTCCAACATTTTATTTTTTGACCGTCGATTATTCTGTATCCCGGACAAAAAAACAAATGATTTTCATCAAATAAATTATTTTCAAGACAATAAGACAAAGCAAAAATTTTAAAAATCGAACCCGGTTCGAAAGCATCCGTAATTAACGAGTTTCTGGATAATGCACTTAATTCGCTTGCATTATTTCTGGGCGGATTATTTAAATCGTAAGAAGGAGTTATAGCGCTTGCCAATATTTCTCCGTTCATAGGATCAATTACCATACAGCTCACACTTTTAGCATTTGTTTCCTCTTGTGCTTTTTTAACTGCTTTTTCTACACTTGCCTGTATAAAATAATCTATAGTAAGTTGTATATTCAAACCTGAAATAGGTTCCAAATATTTACTGTAGCTATTTTCAGTTTCTTTACCATAAATATCGGTATCGGTTAAAATCTTACCGTCTACACCTTTTAAATAACTATCATAAATGGCCTCTAATCCCGATTGACCGCTGTTATCGCTTGAAATAAAACCTAAAACTTGACAAAGCAAACTGTCATATATGTAATTTCGTTCTATATTCGTTGACAGATACACCCCGTTCAACATTTTGGATG
>CASEPJ010000117.1 GCA_949289715.1 uncultured Clostridia bacterium | reverse complement strand
CCGTATTTATTAAAAGCAATTCTCTATGGGCTGGCATTATAATACATGCTTTAAACAATATAATTATACTTACTGTGGATTTTCTGCAATCCCGCATTGTTTTATCGGGATTCTTTTACGAAGCAATCCGATACTTGTTTTACGACTGCGACTTTATAATATCCATATTTGTTGCACCCGCTGCGCTAATCGGCATTATATTTTTATTGAAATCTTTAAAACCTCTTAAAGAAGATAACGCCGCAAACGAATTCGCCCTGCTAAAAGAAGAGGAAATTAAAAAAGCCGAGCAAAAATGGAAAGAATTTAAAGCATTAAACACAAACGAAGGCTATATAGATAATAAAAGAGAACTTATAGAAAAGAAAATAGCCGCTACGTCTAAATATTCACTCTCTAAAAAAGCGGTATATTTGTATGCGCTTTGCGGATTGCTGATTACGGCAGAAATGTGGATAGAAACCTTAATTCGAATGTTGATATAATTTTTTATTTTGTAATTGTTTTTAATATTAGTTTATATTTTTAAAATTTTTTAAATAAACTGTTTTTATATAAACCATTTTTTCGGATGTAATTATAAAATTATCATACATCTAAAACCTATCAATCTGCGAAATTTTTTCACTTTTTTATGCCGACGGAATTTTCACACCTACAAATTTTCCATAATAAATATTAAATATAATTTTTTATTCATACAAATTAAAATTTTTATTACATTTTCGGACACGGAATGTTTTATTTTATAATCGAATAAATTTTCGTTGCGTTTTTTTTCAAATATGGTATAATAAATTTGAACCTTCATTAAACAATTAAGTTTTATAAACAAAAATTTAAAACATAATTAAAAAGTAACTTAAATAACATTCGATGTATTAAGGAGCTTATATGAATTATATAAGAACACCTCTTCCTAAAAGTTTTTCTGTAGACAATATAATATCCATTCACTATTTTCCCTACACAAAAGATTTTTTCTTCCCCGGAGAATCTCACGATTTTTGGGAACTTATAATAGTAGACAGCGGAGAAGTAGTGGTTTTCGATGAACAAGAAATCCTTTTAAAACAAGGGGAGGGAATTTTGCATGCGCCAAATAAATACCATAATATTCGTTCAAACAATGTATTTTCAAATATTATAATAATAACCTTTGACTGCTCGGCCAAAGATTTATACCGATACGCAAAAAAATTCACTGCCACCACGAACGTAAAATTTCTCGCACAGCTTATAATAAACGAAGCAAAACAATCTTTAAAAGATCCCTTAGATATAGTTATTCAGGAAAAACTCGAATTTAAAGAAGATTTACCTTTTGCGGCAAAACAGTTAATTTTGAACGCTCTCGAAATGATAATTATAGAAATAATGAGGGATAGCAAAGTTCCCGTAATAAAAAAATCTCAGAACAGAATATTGGCGGATAAAATTTTATATATATTAAAAAACAATATCAGCAAAAAAGTTACCATAGATGAAATAGCGGATTCTCTCGGTTATTGTACTACGCATATAAAAAACGTCTTTAAAAGCGAATACGGCACAAGCATTATGCAATATTTTATAAATTTAAGAATAGAAGAGGCAAAAAAACTTCTCTCGACGAGAGAATTTCTTGTTACCCAAGTAGCGGAAACTTTAGGCTTTGACAACGTTCAGTATTTTTGTACGCAATTTAAAAAGAAAACCAATATGACTCCTTTTCAATATCTGTCAAGCGTTAACGGAATATTGAAATAAATATTATCTTAATTTCATTGTTTGTCGCAAGTTTTCAATACACTCATCTTTTAAACCGAATAACACATTGCTTTTATTTATTCGAAAAATTGCTGTATTTTAATATTAAAAATTTGCTGACTTGTTGGGCGATGAAAACAACCAAATTAACTTATTATCAGGATTATTTATGGTAGTAAAAGAAATTCAAGTAAAAAATCTTTTAACCAAATCAAATCTTCCCTCAACCGATTTTACTATAAATCCTTACGTCGGCTGTCCTCATGCATGCAAATATTGCTATGCCTCTTTTATGAAAAAATTTACCGAACATTCGCAAAATTGGGGGGATTTTTTAGACGTTAAACTATGTTGCAAAAAGATAGACGTAAATAAAATAGGCAATAAATCGGTATTGCTGTCCTCGGTAACCGATTGTTATAATCCCTACGAAAAAAAATACGAATTGACAAAAAATATTTTAGAGCAATTAATTCAATCCGATTGCCGGCTTGTTATTATTACCAAATCAAATTTAATATTGCGAGATATCGAAATTCTTAAACGATTTAACAATCTTACCGTTGCGATTTCACTAAATACCATAAATGAAAATTTTAAAAAGGATATGGATAAAGCCAGTTCCGTTCACGACAGATTGGCTACATTAAAAGAATTATATTCAAATAACATAAGAACCGTCTTGTTTATGTCCCCCGTATTTCCGTATATTACCGAATGGAAAGAAATTATAGAAAGTTCCCTTAGTTTTACAAATGAATATTGGTTCGAAAATCTTAATTTAAGAGGGCCTTACCGACCCGTTATTATGAAATACATAAAAGAAAAATATCCCTCATTATATAAATATTATGTGGATATTTACTACTACGGCAACAATACATATTGGTCTGTTTTATCTAAAAAATTAAGCGATTTTTGCGATAAAAAGGATATTAAATACATCAATTATTTTTATCACGAATTATTAGTAAAAAATAAAAAACAGAAGAACAATTAAACTTTTCGTTAATTTTTATATTTTTGCTTTAATTTTTTTAGGCAAAACAGCGCCGTTTATACATTAATTTTTGCCCTAACAATAAGTATGGAGTTTTAAAATTTTATTAAAATATTTAAATAAATTTACAATTAAAAAAACGACGTAAATTAAATTGCTTAACTTACGTCGTTTTTTATTTAATCATTATCGATTATTACTCAATTACATATTACACAATTACAAAAAATCAATTAATTTTTATTCGGCAGAGCCTTTACTTTCAGATTTTTTTCTTTTTTTAATTCCTACAGCAACCGCCACAATGACAGCTGCTCCTATCAGAACGCCTCCGCCTATAATCAATGCCAATACGGTTTTTCTTTTATTGTTTTCTGTTTTCGGGTCTTCTTCGGCATTTTTGTTAAATACTGCAGTAAAGGTCATATCTTCGTCTTCTACAATAAATTCCGTTCCGGGAGAATACAGGTTATCTTTGTAACTCCAGCCTGCAAAAGTATAACCCGATTTTTCAAGATCACATTTGGGCAAAACGAATTTGCTTCCCTGTTTGTAAAGTTTGTCGGTTGGTAATATTCCCGTTGCGTCATCTCTTTCGAAACAAATGTTTTTATATACGTCGTTTTGGAATTTAATTGTCGAAAAACCTACAATCAGCCAATTTGCATGTTCCTGATTTGCCACGTCCGAAGTGGAAACGCCGCCCCACCAGCTTTCCGGATAATATCCGGAAACATTGTTGGTCGCAGCAAAGTTTTCCATTTCTCTTACACGTTCGTAATCGTGTTGTTTCATACACCACATAAGCTCCCAAGCAAAACCTTTCGAAATAACAGAGATTCCCGAAACTTTGGTTGGATCCGATTCAGGATCGATGTTAACCACAAACGTGAGTGCGTTATAATGATATTCGGTTCCGTCAACGGTATAAGCATAATCGAAGAGAGCATTGGTATAAGGGGTAGACTGACCTACCTGAACAGCCTGCTTATATGCTGTATAGGTATTTTCCATAATTTCATCGTCCATATAATACCAATCGCAACCTATGGGAGAAAGGTTAACCCAAGAAAAACCTACCGTAAATTTACCGTCGTATTTTGAGTTGGCAGCAAAAGTTTTATAAATAAGTTCTCCGTAAATTTTTACAGTCTTAGGATTGCCTTGTTCGTCCTTAATTTCATAATCGGTTATAAGATTATCTTCTATGCCTTTATTAATCAAATCCAAAAAACTCTGCCATTTTTCCGCACTTACGGCATCTCCCATATCTTCGGCAATGGGTATCATTTTATGCAAAGCTTCGGAGGCATATACGTTGGTTATCAAATCGTAAGTGTCTAAATAGTAACCTTGTCTGGAATGTTCCAAATTGGGATTATTCAATAAATTATAATCGTTGTCGAAATAGTTGTCCAAATAAAAATTTGTGCACCTTCTAATAAATTCATATGTTTCATTTATAAAGGTTTGGTGTTCTTCCGTCAAAGGCGCTTTCTGAACATATAACGCCCATGAATTTACAAACATATAGTTACCGTCCACCTGATGATATGTGGATAAAGGAGCCAAATTTGAAACTCTTGCATTGAAAGCGGCTTCTCCCGTAATTTGTTGAGAACCGTACTCATTAATAATGCTTGTCTGCCAACCTTGTTCCTGCGTTGAACCGTGCCATATTATGCTTCCGGGAACGGCATCGGGTGCGGAGATTTCAAGATAAAAACTTTCGGCGAGCATATTTAAATCATAACATATGGGTTGATTGAATTTCAAAGTCACCCAACCGCTTTCCAATGTTGATAGATCAAGATATTTGGTCTGCATTTTTCTTGCGTTTTCGCCTTCGCCTTTATACAAATTAGCTACAAGCTGTCCCTCGGGATTACCCACTTTTGAAATCAATATATCTACCGCCGTAATTTCATCAATATTGTGAGAGAGCATTTCCTGTCTGCCGACTGTTTCTCCTCCCAGCATTATAAGGGCGGGCTGATTGTCTGTATTGTATTCTTCGTTATTGAAAGCTTCGTAAAGGTTGATATTATTTAAATAATTGTTTCCTATATAGTCATCGGTATAAGCTCTCAAAACATGATATACTCTGTGGGCATCTTCTTCCGGCAACAATCCGTCGTTTACTGCAAGATGTGCTCCTATCATAAAATTCAAAATTCTTTTTGCATAATCCAAGTCACCGTTTATTATATGCGACATCAACTGAATGGAAGAATCCCTCACAAACATTCCGGCATATGAACTTCCCGGCATTATGGAGGTGGGAGCATAACCTCTTTCGTCGGTCCTTTGAATCATACTTTCATAAGATTTTTCATAAATTGCTTCCCCTTTTTCGGAAATACTTACCACGTCTTCCTCCTCTGCCGATACTGTCGCAGGCAATATTAAAGTAAATATAAATAACAACGATAAAAAAAATGTAATAATTTTTTTCATTTTATAACTCCTGTTTTAAACAACGATGTTACCCGAAATTTCGGGTAACATCCATCAGTTAAAATATTATTGGCTTATTGAGCCTTCTTTTTCTTAATAACCAATATTACAACGACTGCGGCACAAACAATTACAACGGCACCAACGGATAACCCTATTATAAGACCTGTATTGGACTTGGTGTTTTCGGATTCTTCTGGAATATTCGTATTGCCGTTTGAATCCTGTTTGTTTTCAGTAACAGTAATTTTTATGCTAGCGGTTTTCGATCCGTCGTTTGTAGTAACGGTTATGGTATATTCACCCACTGTTGCATCTTCCGCAATGGTAAGCAAACCGGTTTCGCTTACGGACACTTTGCCCGTAGTGTCGCTTGAAGACCAGGTAACCGTTTTATCGTCGGCATCGGAGGGAGATATATTAACGCTAAGCTGTATGGATTCTCCTGCCGTCAATTCGGTTTTGGAGGGGGTGTTGATTGTTACAGATTCCACATTGACCTTTGCAACATAATATACATCGTAATTTCCGGAAGTGAACTTGCTGTAAGTGTCCGTAATGTTTTCGGGCATTGCACTGTCTTTTACAACTATGGCAATTACCGTGTATTTGCCGTCTACGTTTGCATCAGCAGGGAAGGTTATACCGTAATCGGCATAATTGGCTTCTTCATTTGCTGCGTTGTTTCTTATGGTTGCTCCTTTAAATACGAGAGAACCCTGTTCTTTGACTTCAAATACCGCTACAGTGTATTTAGTCGCATTAATGTTTCCTTTTATTTGTGCTGTTCCGTCTTCCACTAAAATTTGAACCGTTCCTCCTTCAAGTCCCGAAGCTTGCAGATTAAGTTCGGCTCCGTTTGTTACTTTGATTATCGGAGATTCCGCATTTAAAATAATTTTTCCCGAAGATGCGTCGAGATTTAATGTTTTATCTACAACTAAAGTTTCGGAAAGGGTAATATTGCCCGTGAGTTTTATATTGGAATAACCTGCGGCAATAAAGGATTTCAATGTATTTTCGTTGCCTGCGTTATAATACATTTCGTCTTCTCTGTCACCGTCGAAGAAGAACATTTCGTCAATATATATTGAGGTAGCAACATCGCTGACCAATGTCATATCCAGTCTTCTTATAACCATATGGCATCCGTTTCCGTGAGTTATAACGGCAGTTAAATCTTCAGCCTGATTATACAAAGCATCGGTAATATCCAAAACTATAAGGTTCCATCCGGGAGTGAGTGTTCTGTCGGCACTTAAAACAAAGTTTGTACGATTAGGCACCCATTCGTCAAATCCGCTGTTGGGGTTAGAATCCAATTCTCCGAAAGCAAAAGACGAACCTGCTTTCAATAAAACATTTGTTTCTTCCGCATTATATACCCACATTCCGAATTTTAAATTTGTTCTGCTTATTGCTGTCGTATCGAGATAACCGATTGTAAGACATTCTCTGTAATATTCCATAGATAATGGGGTAGAAGATACGTTTACTTTAAATGTAGTACTGCCGGTTAAATTATAATCATAGGATATTTCAACCGCATTATTGGTTCCGTCGAGGAATATTGCGCCTCCGTCCGAGCCTATATAATCGGACTTAAAGAATGTTTCCTGTATGCTCGAAGACACATAGCAATTAATAGTCTTTGTAGCTTCGAGTGTTTGATCGTTGTCTAAATGCAAAGTAGCCGTAATAACCGCATCTCCCTCTTGAACCGCTTTAAACTGAGCACTAAGTCCTTCTTGCGAAACCTTAGTAAATGCCGAAGAAGAAACATTCCAGGTTACTTCAAAATCGGAAATATCGGCAGAGGAGGGCACGGGAACAACAGTTAAAGTAATAATTTCATCTTTTCCTACCGGTTTGTTGTCCGCTCCGTCGGATTTTATTTGAATTGCATTTACGTTTTCTTTAAATTCCAAACGGTTTTCATCCACATAAACATTAATCGAATCGCTTCCGACTATTATATAATCTTCTGCACCCGACAAAACCTTGCCGTTCGTATTGATTTTAAAATTGCGGTCGATATTAAATTCTCCCGAAATACTTATGTCGCTGCCCAAATAAACTTCGTTTAAAGTCGAACTGTCTACGGCATTTCTTAATGCAATTTCGGAATAAACCAAATCTTTTACTTCACCTTCTTTGGCTCCGTCCCACAAATACAATCCGTCGTAATATACGTCAATCGAGGGGGTATCCGATTGGAATTGGAATATGATTTTTCTTAATTTGGAAAAATCGCAACCCCCACCTTTTACCGTAGAAGAGGAGTAATTTGCCGAAGTTCCGTTCAAAGCCGCACTGACGTCAACGGTAATTTTATTCCATCCGGGATTGAGCGTAATGTCGTTTAAAAATTCGAATTTGGTTTGACCTTCCGTATATGAACCGTCAGGATTGCTATCCTCTTCACCGAACAACACGGCGCTTCCGGCTTTTAACGAAATTTCATTTCCCTGTGTGTTTTTAATCCAGAAAGAGAACATCAAATTGTCAGAAGAAATATATTTAGTGTTTATCAAACCGCCTTCTGCCAAAATTTCGCGGTAAAAATCTATTCTGTCTGCCTTGTCGGCATTAAATGTCGATTTAAACGCACTATTTCCCACTATTGCTGTTGAAGAATCCAATCCTTGGCCGCTGGAAACGCCGCCTCTGTTGCCGTGAGCTTTAATGACTTCGGTGTTCATAAAATCCTGTTGCGCAAAGGTTTCTATACTTGCGTTTGCACCGTCTTTAGTGTAAATTTTAAAATATCCGTAAGAGCCGATACTCGAAAAAGTCGAATCTTCTTTCTTTTCTATCTGTAACGGTTCGGGTATATTTTCCGCATTGACGGAAGCTGAACCCACTCCTGCCGGTTCTCCTTTGTTTACGGCGTTGGCTTCCTCGTTAAATCCATCGCAAATAATGGCAACATAATAAGTATTTCCGCTAACAACATTTACGGGCGTATTAAATGCGATTTTAATCCAGCCGCCCATCAAATAGGAATTAATTTTGTTATAGGGAATATTAACTTCCGCAACTGCGGTATTAGCCACATCCATATAATCTTCGACGATAGCTAGTTTTAAAGTTCCCGACGTTACATTAGAAACTTCTATTCCCACAGCCATACCGTAAATGGTATTCGATGTAGCAACAAAAGACTGATATACGTTTTCGAACCTCAAACCGTTTAAAGACTGATTGGTAACGCCGGCGTTAATAATCGAATTTTCATCGATATAATTCTGTTCGGAAATACTGTCGATAACCGAAACTCCGCTGCTGTCTTTTGTATAAATTTTAAAGTAACCGCATCCCGAACCGGGGCTTGCTACAAAAGTTTGTGAATCTTTGCTCTGCTGCAATAACACATGCGGTATTTTATTTGAATTTTGACCTGCGGCATGAGTTGTCGTCTGACCTAAATTCAAAACGGTAGCGGAATCGTTGAAACCGTCCGCATTTAAACCCAAAAAATATAAT
>CASEPJ010000116.1 GCA_949289715.1 uncultured Clostridia bacterium | reverse complement strand
CGTCTTGGCGCAATAAGGAATCCGCTACGGTATAAACATCGCTTAAAAAGGAACAAATAATTCTTATTCCGGCAACGTCGTTTAAATTTTTTTCTATAGAAGAAAACGTAAAAGGAAAATTATTTTTTTTAAGTTTCTCCATAATGCTTTTCGGACTCTTTATCCTACTTTTAATACTGGTTATGGGATTTCTGTCTTTCAAAAAGAAATAACCTTCGTTTAATACTTTAAATTTTGTTTCAACTTCCATTATTGCGCATTTGTAGTAATACATTAATTTTAAGTATTCGCTTGCATTCTCTTCGATAACTGTAAAAGAATCTTCATTTAAAATATTGTTTATATTATTATCTTCCATATTTTCCTCGTAATTATATTTTAACCGTTCCGTTAAAGGAAAGTTCAGTCGGGGCGGTTAAATAAACATTATTTTTAGAATAGTTAACAATTAAATCTCCCCCCTTAACCTTAACCGTTATATCATTATCAGCCAAACAATACCCGTTTTCCACGGCAGCGACTACGGCAGCGCAAGCACCTGTTCCGCAAGCCATCGTTTCTCCGTTTCCTCTCTCCCATACTCTCATTTTTATTGTAACTTCGTTTACCACTCTTACAAATTCAGTATTAGTTCTTTCGGGAAATATCTTATTATATTCAAATGCCAAACCTACTTTTTCTATATCTATATCGTCTACTCTTTTTACGAAAGTAACGGCATGAGGATTGCCCATCGACAAACAATTTAAATTGTATTTTTCGTTTAATATTTCTATTTCGCCGTTAATTAATTTTTCCCCTTCAAATATTGCGGGAATTTTTTCGGGCAAAAATTCAGGCGCCCCCATATCCACGGTAACACTCGAAACCTTTTTATCGGAAAGCATAACGGTTAATTTTTTTATGCCGCTGGCAGTTTCTACAAACATTGATTCTTTTTCGACCAATCGATTATCGTAGAGATATTTTGCAACGCAGCAAATACTGTTACCCGCCATTTTACCTTCGCTTCCGTCTTTATTGAATATACTCATTTTTGCATCAGCAACTTTCGATTTTTCTATTAATACCAAACCGTCTCCTCCAACCGAACGATGTCTGTTGCACAAAATGATTGCCAAAGATTCGGGGCAAGAAATAAAATTATCGAAATTATTTACATAAATATAGTCGTTACCGAGAGTGTTCATTTTACTGAAGGGAATACTCAATTTATCCTTTCTCATATTGTTAATGTCTATAAGTTCCGTGTTAAACTCGTTAAAACGCCCGTTTAACATATCGGCAAGCGCATTGGCCGTGTCTAAAGAAGACATACAAGGAATATTTAATTGAAGCGCCCTTCTCATCAAAGCAATATGTAATTCCACTTCCGGTCTTAAATTAGGACAAGTATTGATTATATAATTGATTTTACCTTCATTGATATAATTATAAATATTATTATTTCCGCTTAAATTGCTGACTTCTACAATATCCTGACCTAATCTTCTTATTTCAAAAGCAGTACCGGGAGTTGCATAAATTTCCATACCTAAATCGGCAAATTTTTTCGCCAATTTGAAAATTTCCGGTTTGTCTTTATCGGCAACGCTCAAATAAACTCCGCCACCTTTTGAAATTTTAAAACCGGCACTAAGAAGGCCTTTAAAAAGAGCCTCTTCAATGGTTTTTCCTATACCGAGTACTTCTCCCGTTGACTTCATTTCGGGTCCTAAAATGGAATTGACATCGTTTAATTTTTCAAATGAAAATACCGGAACTTTAACCGCAACATAGGGAGATGACGGATACAATCCCCCGCTATAACCTAATTCTTTCAATTTTTTTCCCAACATCACTCCGGAAGCGATGTCAACCATGGGCAATCCCGTAACTTTACTGATGTAAGGGATGGTTCTAGACGCTCTGGGATTTACTTCTATAACATAAAGTTCATTATGATAAATTAAGTATTGAATATTAGTTAAACCTTTGGTCTTTAATTTTAACGCTAAATTTGTGGAACATTCGATAATTTTGTTTTTCATGGAATCGTTAAGGTTGTAAGGCGGATATACCGCAATACTGTCTCCACTGTGAATTCCGGCTCTTTCTATATGTTCCATAATACCGGGAATGAGGACTTCTTCGCCGTCGGAAATACAGTCAACTTCGAGTTCTGTTCCCATAAGATATCTGTCTATTAAAACGGGATTTTCAATTTTCGAACTTAAAATCAAATCCATATAATTTTCAATGTCCGCATCGCAGGAAGCAATAGTCATATTCTGACCGCCTATAACATAAGAAGGTCTTACCAATACGGGATAGCCTAATTTATTAGCGCCTTTCAATGCTTCATCTTTGGTTAAAACGGTAACGCTTTCCGGACGTTTTATATTACATTCCGCCAAAAGTTTGTCAAATCTGTCCCTGTCTTCCGCCATATCTATGCTGTCGGCGGAAGTTCCTAAAACTTTTACACCCAATGAATCTATGTACTTTGTCAATTTGATAGCGGTCTGACCGCCGAAGGCCACTACAACGCCTTCAGGCTTTTCTAAGTCTATAATGTTTTTTACGTCTTCGGGAGTTAAAGGTTCAAAATAAAGACGGTCTGCAACGTCGAAATCGGTTGAAACGGTTTCGGGGTTATTATTTACTATAGCAACGCTGTAACCGTATTTTTTTAATGCCCAAACACAGTTAACGCTAGAATTATAGAATTCTATTCCCTGACCTATTCTTATAGGACCGCTTCCCAAAACTAAAATGTTTTTTTTATGTCTGTCTATAAATTTTTCGGCTTCGTTCTCATTGTCCAAGGTAGAATAAAAATACGGAGTTTCCGCCATAAATTCTCCCGCACAAGTATCAACCATTTTATATACGAATTTTTTAGGTTTTTTAATTAAAGAACCGCTTATTTTCTCTATGCTCGAATCGGTATAACCGTATTTTTTCGCAATCAAATATTTTTCATCGTCTAATCCGTTTTTTGCAAGATCGGTTTCGAAATCGGCAAGTTTTTTCAATTCAAATAAAAAGAAATTATCAATTTTAGTTATATAGTGAATTTGATTTACGGTAATTCCTTCTTTTAAAGCGGCGAAAATTCTGAATAATCTTAAATCGTCGGTTTTATATAAATCTTTTACAATATCGTCGGTTTTTAAATTTAGATTGAGGTTATCGGTTTTTAATTCGGCACCTCTTACGGCTTTCATCAAAGCGGGTAAAAATCCCGTAGCGAT
>CASEPJ010000115.1 GCA_949289715.1 uncultured Clostridia bacterium | reverse complement strand
CGATTACAACACGGGTAACGAAAGGGCTGTATTGATTTCTTCTCACATAACGTCCGATTTGGAAAAAATCTGCGATTATATAGTTTACTTACACGAAGGTGTCGTTGAAATTAATCAGGAAAAAGACGAATTATTGCAAAATTATGCTGTTTACAGTGTTACAAATCAACAGCTGCAGGAATTAAACAAAACTGCTGTAGTAAGAATTTTAAAAAGAGAATACGGAACGGATGTTTTGGCTTTAAAAAGTGAAATGCCAAAAAATTTTGCGTATAAAACTTTAAATTTAGATGATTTAATGCTGTTTTTTTCTAAAGGAGAAAAAATATGTTAGGTTTATTGATAAAAGATTTTTATAATTTAAAAAAACAACTCTTATGGTATATAGTGATTATTATTATTTTTAATATTTTATCTTTAAATATCAATAATATTGCTTTTAGTGCTACTATAGGGGTGCTTGTTGCGGTCAGCGTGCCTCTTTCCGCAATAGCATACGAAGAAAAGGACGGCTGGCAGAAATTTGCAATAGCAAGCGGTATATCTACCGAAAGTATTACGGGTGAAAAATATTTGCTTGGAATTATTTGTGCTGTAGTATGCGATATATTTTATCTTTTCGTTTTGATATTTTTAAATACCGAGCATATTTTGGAAGAATTTTTTATTCCTGTTTGTATACAAATTATTTCTCTTTCCACACTGTTGCCTTTGATATTTAAATTCGGTGTGGAAAAAGGCAGAGTACTTATGATATTTGCATTGATTTTGTTACTGTCTATATTTGTGTTTTTAATGAACTATTTAGATAGTATTATTTTTACCATAGGTATTTTGTTTATAATACTTTTAATAATTTATTCGTTAAGTGTGTTTATAATTTCTTTTATAGTGTCTATTAAATTTTTTAACAACAAAAAACATTAATTTTACCTTAAAACGATAAATTATTGATAAAATTTCAAGTATTTATAATAAATGTTAAATTATTTTATATTATTTAAAATTGACGGACATATTCGTTAGTTTTATAATTTTGAAAAAACACAAACAATAAAATTAATAATATTGAAAATTTTTTTTATTTGTGTTATTCTATTATAAACTTTATAGTTTAATTAATTAATATGGTGGAAAAGTATGTTTAATCCCGATTACAACAACATAGTATTGAGTGCAAAAAACGTAGAAGTACAAAGAACTCCCTTATACGACCATATTGTTGCCGACGAAATTATAGAAAAGATAACCGGCAAACCTCTGGCGAATATGAACGGAAACGAAAACGACAGAAACGAATATTTCAAAGATTATACACTTTTTTTTAAAAATATGGGATACGACGCCGTTTCGTTTGAAGCTATTATAACCAAATACTTGATTGGCGGAGGTTCTCTTTACGGGCATGCACCGTCAACCATAAAAGACAGAACGGATTTTGACAAATATCCCTGGGGGGAGGTTATAGAAAATTTTAAAAGAAAAGCAGGTTTGCTGTTTAGTTCGTTGAGAAAAAATCTTCCTTTAGGAATGAAAGCCATAGGCGGCGTGGGAAACGGAATTTTTGAGATTGTTCAGGATTTGGTTGGATATGAAAAATTATGCTATATTTCTTATGACGATCCTGAGCTTTACGCCGATTTATTTAAAAAAACCGCCGAACTTATGTATAGTATATGGAGTTGGTTTTTACCTAACTTTAAAGATGTTTTTTGTGTTTGCCGTTTCGGGGACGATTTAGGTTATAAAGTAGGTACTTTGCTTTCTCCGAAAGATATAAGAAAGCATATAATACCCGGCTATAAAGTTTTAGTAAATTTAATTCATAGCTACGACAGACCTTTTTTACTCCATAGCTGCGGAAAGATATTCGATGTATTCGACGATATTATAGCAATCGGCATAGACGCAAAGCACTCCAATGAAGATATTATAGCGCCTTTTACATATTGGGTTGACACATACGGAGATAAAATAGGTAATTTCGGAGGGATAGATACCGACCATCTCTGCACAAAGGACGAAAAACAGATAAGAGAAATAGTAAACGATGTAATGAAGTATTGCAGTAAAGGACATAAAGGTTTTGCCATAGGCAGCGGAAATTCCATACCCGATTATATAGATCCGGCTAAATATTTGGCGATGAATACAGCGGTAAGAGAAATCAGAGGGGATTATAAATAATTTTAAATTTCCCCAAAAAAACAATGCTAAAACATTATAAATAAATTAAAAATATTTATAAATAAATTCAAATAACAATCAAAAAAAGTTTTTGAAGCAATAAAAACCGCAGTAATTATCTGCGGTTTTTTAAAATTTCTTTCATATAAACACAATAAGTAGTTTTTATTATAAATAATATATAAAATTTAATTGGGAAATAACCGATTAACAATCAACATCATCAAATAATTTTTTTAAATGTTGGCCTGTGGCATATGCCATTTTTAAGGCAGAAAACAGCATATCGTCGGGAAATTTGTTTAAAAAACCGAAAATTTCAAATGTCAAATCCTGCCGATAATCGATTTTTTTCAACGACCTTATTACCGCAGACCAATTTATATTGCCGCAAAAGGGCAGCGTGTGCCTGTCGAATTTATAATCGTTGTCGTGAACGTGCAAACCTTTCAAAATTTTATTATCCATATTTTCAATAAAAGTTTCCGGTTCAGTACCTGTTATTGCGCAATGTCCTATATCCAAACAGGCTACGAAATTCTTAAATCCGAGTTTTTTTAAAAAGGACATTAAAATTTGCGGCGTGTG
>CASEPJ010000114.1 GCA_949289715.1 uncultured Clostridia bacterium | reverse complement strand
AAATTGGTTTTTTGTTTTTTATAATTTAATTATTAATTTATTATAACGGATTTTAAAACAGCGGTTTTTACTTAATAAAAAATAAATTCAAATCTGTTTTTAATATTGATTATATTGCGTTTTTACCGATTAAAATTTTTAATAATATTTTTAGCTTCTTTTTTGCTGTATATTGTATATTTATTATTATAGACGATATAATTTTTTTTGTTAATTGTTTTTACCCGTTTATTTAATTTAATTTTTAAGATTAAAAGTTATGTTGTCTAAAAAAATTTTATTTTTTTTAGACAGCTCAAAAACAACAAATTTTTTATAAAAAAACTATTATGTAAAATTTTTATAAAAGCGGAAGTTTTTGTAAATTTTATAATTTTTAATTTTTTTTTATTTTTTTCTCAAAACAGTTGACATTTGACTTGTTAGATGTTATATTAGTAAAATGCCGTGAGAGTGCCCTTTGGGGGAATTATACCCTTTTCGGCTCGAAAATAATAAATTTTACCATTATTTTTATTGCTGATTTCGACATAAAACGGCAAAATTTCTATTTTTTTGTGATGAAAATTTTTATTAAGGAGTGTGGTTAAATGTCATTAAATATTGACAAAAAGTTTTACGGAACATCCGAACGTTACACCTTCTCTAAAATCAAAGAAGTTATAGACATGCCCAATTTAATAGAGTCGCAGATTGATTCTTACAACAATTTTATTAAAACGGGTATAAAAGAGGTATTTGCCGATTTTTCGCCTATAACCGATTTCGGCGGTCATTTGAAACTTGAATTTCTCGACCATTGCTTAGACGGCGAGCCGAAATATAACGAAAGAGAATGTAAAGAAAGGGACGCTACCTACGACAAACATTTAAAAGTCAAAGTCAGATTGTCCTATTTGAAAAATGGTGAAGTTTCGGAGGTCGTGGAACAGGAAGTATTTATGGGTAATTTCCCGTTGATGACCGCAAACGGTTCCTTTATAATAAACGGTGCTGAAAGGGTTATTGTTTCTCAGTTAGTACGTTCGCCGGGCGTATATTGTGCCTGCAAAACGGATAAAACGGGGTACGATATTTTTTCAGGTACGGTAATTCCCAACAGAGGAGCTTGGCTGGAATTCGAAGAGGATACAAACGGAGTTTTGTGGGTTAAAGTGGACAGAACCAGAAAAGTTACCGCAACCATACTTTTAAGAGCGCTGGGTTTTGGCACCGATGACGAAATTCGTTCCGTATTTGGCGAACACGACACCCTTGCAAAGACTATAGAAAAAGACGTTGCAAAAAGCAACGAAGACGCTTTGATAGAGCTTTATAAAAGATTGCGTCCGGGAGAAGTTCCCACCAGCGAAAGTATCAGAAACCATATTAATTCACTATTTTACGATACGAAACGTTACGACCTCGCAAGGGTGGGCAGATATAAATTCAATAAAAAACTCGCAATAGCAAAAAGACTGAACGGCAGAACTTCCGCAGAAGATATTTTTAATCCTTTAACGGGTGAAATTATAGTAAAAGCCGGTGAAGTAATTGACGAAAATCAGGCTTGGGCAATTCAAAATTGCGGAATAAATACCGTTGAAGTAATAGTAAACGATAAAAAATTCAGAATCATAGGCAATAAAACGGTAAACATTTACAGTATTGCTCCGGAACTTTTCGAAGGTATGGATGCTACCGAAGCAAAAAATTATTTGAGAAACGATCTCGGTATAATAGAGGATTTTGTTTCATACGACGTTATTACGGCTATATCCGATATTGCTGAAACTAAAGAGGATAAAATTGCCGCTATAAAAGAAAGGGCAGACAAGCTCGTTCCCAAACACATTACGTTAGACGATATTGTAGCCACCGTAAATTATATTTTAGGCTTGCATTATTCGATTGGCAACGTGGACAATATCGACCATTTGGGCAACAGAAGAGTTCGTTCTGTAGGCGAGCTGTTGCAAAATCAGTTTAGAATAGGTATTGCAAGATTAGAAAGAGTTATAAAAGAGCGTATGGCAATTCAAGAGCCAAAAGACGTAACTCCTCAAAGTCTTATAAATATAAGACCCGTAACGAGTGCAATTAAAGAATTTTTCGGTTCTTCTCAGCTTTCGCAGTTTATGGACCAGGCTAACCCTATTGCCGAACTTACGCATAAAAGAAAACTTTCCGCATTAGGGCCCGGCGGTCTTAACAGAGAAAGAGCTTCCTTCGAAGTTCGTGACGTACACCATTCCCACTACGGTAGAATGTGCCCGATAGAAACCCCGGAAGGTCAAAATATAGGATTGATTTCTTCCCTTTCTACATTTGCTAAAATCAACGAATACGGCTTTATAGAATCCCCTTACAGAAAAGTCGATAAAGCAACGGGTAAAGTTTTGGACGAAGTTCATTATCTTACCGCAGACGAAGAAGACAATTATATAGTGGCACAGGCCAACGAACCTTTAACGCCCGATGGAACTTTCGAAAGAGACAGGGTTACTTGCCGTATCAGAGAAGAAATTACTTTGGTCGATAAAAACAAGGTCGATTATATGGACGTTTCGCCGAGACAGCTTGTTTCGGTTGCTACTTCTCTTATTCCTTTCCTTGAAAACGACGATACAAACAGAGCGTTGATGGGTTCCAACATGCAACGTCAGGCAGTACCGCTTTTAAAACCGGAAGCTCCGATTATAGGAACCGGTATGGAATATAAAGTCGCATACGATTCGGGTGTTATGGTAAAAACCGATGTCGACGGTGTTGTTTTAAAATCCACGGCGGACTATATAGACGTAAAAACCGATGACGGAGATATAAAGAGATTTCCTTTAAATAAATTTGCTCGTTCCAACCAGGGCACTTGTATTAATCAGAAACCCATCGTTAAAAGAGGAGACAGAGTATACAAGGAAAGGATGGAAAACGGTAAATTTATTAATGCAACCGTTTTAGCGGACGGACATTCCACGCAGGGCGGAGAGCTTGCACTCGGTAGAAACATTCTTATAGGATTTATGGAATGGGAAGGTTATAACTTCGAGGATGCAATACTCTTAAGCGAAAAATTGGTTAAGGAAGATGTTTTCACTTCCATTCATATAGAAGAATATGAACTTGAAGAAAGAGATACCAAATTAGGACCGGAAGAGATCACGAGAGATATTCCCAATGTTTCTCCCGATGCTTTAAAGGACTTGGACGAAAACGGAATTATCAGAATAGGTGCCGAAGTTACCGCAGACGATATACTTGTGGGTAAAGTTACTCCTAAAGGCGAAACGGAACTTTCTCCCGAAGAAAGGCTGTTGAGAGCAATATTCGGTGAAAAAGCAAGAGAGGTCAGAGATACTTCTCTTAAAGTACCGCACGGAGAAGGCGGCGTTGTAGTGGATGTTAAAGTATTTACGAAGGCAAATAAAGACGAATTGCCTCCGGGAGTAAATAAACAGGTAAGAGTTTACATCGCTCAAAAAAGAAAAATTTCCGTCGGCGACAAAATGGCAGGTCGTCACGGTAATAAGGGTGTTATTTCCAGAATTTTACCCGAAGAAGATATGCCGTTTATGGCAGACGGTACTCCTTTGCAGATAGTTTTAAATCCTTTGGGCGTTCCTTCTCGTATGAACATAGGACAGGTACTCGAAGTTCACTTGGGTCTTGTTTGTAAGACTTTGGGAATTAAAATAGCAACTCCCGTATTCGACGGGGCTTCGGAAACCGACATTCAAAAGCTATTTAAAGAAAACGGTTTGCCCGAAGACGGTAAAATTCAGCTTTACGACGGAAGAACGGGTGAACCCTTCGAGAACAGAGTTACCGTCGGTATAATGTATATGCTTAAACTTAATCACTTGGTAGACGATAAAATTCATGCACGTTCTACCGGTCCGTATTCACTTGTTACACAGCAGCCGTTAGGCGGTAAAGCACAGTTCGGCGGTCAGCGTTTCGGAGAAATGGAAGTTTGGGCGTTGGAAGCATACGGTGCCGCAAATATATTGCAAGAAATTTTAACTGTTAAATCCGACGATATTGTGGGCAGAGTAAAAACATATGAATCCATAGTTAAGGGACAAAACATATCCGAACCGGGCGTTCCGGAATCTTTTAAAGTTTTAATCAAGGAATTGCAGTCCCTTGCATTAGACGTAAAAGTTCTTTCCGAAGACAAGGAAGAGATAGGTTTAAGATATCTGACCGACGACGATAAGGATTACGGCGGATTCAGCTTTACCAATAAAAATCTTCCTTCCGAAGAAATCGACCTCGGAGAACTTAAGGCGGATAACGATATTCCCGAAGACGACGAAACCAAGGAAAACGACGACATCTTTAAAACGCTGTTCGGTGGAGATGACGGCGAGGAATTCAAGTCGTTGTTTAATTCCGACGAATCGGGTAAAGGAGACGTTGATTTCGAAGAGGACGATTTATCTGATGACGATTTTAATTTTGAATCGTTATTTGGTTCTAAAGGTATCGACGACGATAGCGACGATAACGAATAAGGAGGTTTAGCATATGTTTGAATTAAATAATTTCGATTCCATAAAAATTGCCGTAGCATCTCCCGAAAAAATAAGGGAATGGTCCTATGGTGAAGTAACTAAACCCGAAACGATAAATTACAGAACGCAAAAACCGGAGAGAGACGGTCTGTTCTGCGAAAGAATTTTCGGACCGACCAAGGACTGGGAGTGTCATTGCGGAAAATATAAGAGAGTAAGATATAAAGGCGTTATATGCGATAAATGCGGCGTCGAAGTTACAAAATCCAAAGTCAGAAGGGAACGTATGGGACATATAGAGCTTGCCGCTCCCGTATCCCATATATGGTATTTCAGAGGTGTTCCTTCAAGAATGGGATTGATTCTCGATATGAGCCCAAAAGCTTTGGAACAGGTTATTTATTTCTCATCCTTTGTTGTGTTGGATGCAAAAGATACCGAATTATACACCAAACAGGTTCTTTCCGACAAAGAATACAGAGAAGCGGTAGAAAAGTACGGTGCCAAAGCGTTTGACGTAGGAATGGGTGCGGAAGCAATTAAAATATTGCTCTCCAGAGTTAACCTCGAAAAAGAAAGCGAATATCTTAAAAAAACCATAGATGAAAGCACCGGACAAAAAAAGGCAAGGGCGGTTAAACGTTATGAAGTGGTAGAGTCTTTCTGCCGTTCGGGTAATCGTCCCGAATGGATGATATTGGACGTTCTTCCCGTTCTTCCTCCCGAACTACGTCCTATGGTACAGCTTGACGGAGGAAGGTTTGCAACTTCCGACCTTAATGATTTATACAGAAGGGTAATTAACAGAAACAACCGTCTTAAAAGGCTTATGGAGTTAGGTGCTCCCGATATTATTATTAGAAATGAAAAGAGAATGCTTCAAGAAGCGGTAGACGCTTTAATAGACAACGGCAGGAGGGGTAAAGCGGTTTCCGGTGCAGGAAACAGAGAGCTGAAATCTCTCTCCGCAATGCTCAGAGGTAAACAAGGACGTTTCAGACAAAATCTTTTAGGTAAACGTGTAGACTATTCGGGACGTTCGGTTATAGTCGTTGGCCCCGAACTTAAAATATATCAATGCGGTCTGCCTAAAGAAATGGCTTTGGAATTGTTTAAACCTTTCGTAATGAAAAAATTGGTTGAGGGCGGTCACGCAAACAACATTAAAATTGCAAAAAGAACTATAGAAAAACAAAGACCGGTCGTTTGGGATATTTTGGAAGACGTAATAAAAGACCATCCCGTTCTTTTAAACCGTGCTCCCACACTTCATAGATTGGGTATTCAGGCTTTCGAACCGGTTTTGGTTGAAGGCAGAGCTATAAAAATACATCCTCTCGTATGTTCCGCATTCAATGCCGACTTCGACGGAGACCAAATGGCTGTTCACGTTCCTCTTTCCATTGAGGCTCAGGCCGAAGCGAGATTTTTAATGCTTTCTGCCAACAATATATTAAAATTATCCGACGGTAAACCTATTGTTTCTCCTACGCAGGATATGGTTTTAGGTTCTTATTATTTGACGATTATTAAACCGGGAGATAAAGGCGAAGGAAAAGTTTTTTCTTCCGAAGACGAAGCCATAATGGCATATCAGACGGGAGTTATAACCCTTCAATCCTTAATATGGGTTAGAAGAGAAAAAGAAATTAACGGAGTCAAATATTCAAAGAGACTTCATACCACTGTCGGTAGAATTATATTTAATACCGCAATTCCGCAGGATCTCGGTTTTGTCGAAAGAAATCCGGAGGATCCTTCGTCGATGTTGGATCTTGAAATGAACGATTTAGTCAAGAAAGGCACTCTTACGAAAATCATAGATAAAACATACAATAAATATGGCGCTACCCAAACGGCAGTGATGTTGGATAAAGTAAAAGAGTTAGGTTTTAAATATTCGACCATCGGAGCTATTACCACAAGCGTGTTCGATATGCATATTCCCGAAGAAAAGAAAGAAATTCTTGCAAGGGCGGATGAAAACGTTAAAAAAATCGATAAAGCTTTTAAAAGAGGTCTTTTCACTGAAAACGAGAGATACTTAAAAACCATTGCAGAGTGGGAAAAAGCGACAGACGAAGTTACTTCTAAACTGCAAGACTGTTTGGATGCATTTAATCCTATTTGGATGATGGCAGACTCAGGCGCTCGTGGTTCCATTAAACAGATTCGTCAGCTCTCCGGTATGAGAGGCTTGATGAGTAATCCTTCGGGTAAAACAATTGAAATCCCCGTTACTTCCTGTTTCCGTGAAGGCCTTTCAGCTTTGGAATACTTCATTTCATGCCACGGCGGAAGAAAAGGTATGGCGGATACAGCTTTAAAAACAGCAGACTCAGGTTATTTAACAAGAAGACTTGTAGACGTTTCTCACGATGTTGTAGTAAGAGAGGACGACTGTTACGAAGGAGAAAAACCGAGAGGTATTGCCGTTTCCGAATTAAAAGACGTTGACGGAAGAGTTTTGGAAAAACTTTCTGCAAGAATTAGCGGTAGAGTTGCAGCCGAAGATATAATCAATCCGTTAACGGGAGAAGTTATAGTTGCGGTTAATCAAATGATTTCCGATAAACAAGCAAAATATATCGAAGAATTAAAGGATGATAACGGAAAAGAACTTATTACTTCTGTTATCATAAGAAGCGTGCTGACGTGTAAATCTAAATACGGCGTATGCGCAAAATGTTACGGTAGAGATATGTCCAGCAAAGGTATGGTTAAAATAGGCGAATCGGTAGGGGTTATTGCAGCGCAATCCATAGGCGAACCCGGTACGCAGCTTACTATGAGAACTTTCCATACCGGCGGTGTTGCGGCAGGCGGAGATATTACTCACGGTTTACCTCGTGTAGAAGAGCTTTTTGAAGCAAGAAAGCCTAAGGGCGAAGCTCGCATAAGCGAATTGCAAGGTGTAGTTTCAATCGAAACCAGAGACAAACGTAAATGTATCAAAATTACTCCCGAAAACGGAGAATCCAAGGAATATTTAATAGGTTACGATGCTACGGACAGCATAAAAGTTGTAGAAGGACAAATAGTCAACCCGGGTGATCCTTTGACTTCCGGTTCTATAAATCCCAAAGACATTTTAAAAACAATGGGCGTAAAAGGCGTACAGGATTATCTTTTAAAAGAAGTTCAAGCTGTTTATTCCTCTCAGGGTGTTGATATAAACGACAAGCATATTGAAGTAATAATTAAGCAGATGTTAAGAAAGGTAAAGGTAGAAGACGCAGGCGATACCGATTTGTTGCCCGGCGATTTGGTGGATATATTCACTTACGAACAGGAAAACCGCAAGACTTTGGAAAATGGCGGCAGGCCTGCCGTAGCAAAGAGAGAATTGTTAGGTATTACCAAAGCTTCTCTTGCAACAGATTCATTCCTTTCGGCAGCATCCTTCCAGGAAACCGCTCGAGTTCTTACCGAAGCAGCAATTAAGAACAAAGTGGATCCGCTGGTAGGTTTAAAAGAAAATGTTATTATCGGTAAACTAATTCCGGCAGGTACCGGTATGAAAAAATACAAATCGCTTTCGCTTGAAGTCGATCTTTCCGAAAAAACCGATTCTTTAACCGATTAGCTTAATTTTTGTAAAAATAATAAAATTGCGTATTTGTTGTTTGATTGTGTTTATGTATGTTTATGATTAAATAAAAAAATTCAAAATTTAATTTAAATTGTAGATATTGTCAAAAACATTTACGCAAATAAATATTAATTT
>CASEPJ010000113.1 GCA_949289715.1 uncultured Clostridia bacterium | reverse complement strand
TTAATATTTAAAAGAGCATTTAACAATATTCTGTTTATATATTTTTCCGTATATCTTTTGGAAGATATTTTCTCAAAGTATTCTTCAAAATTCTTCGTGTCAAACAATTCCGAAAATAATTTATTATTTAATCCTTCTTTTATATTTAAAATATTATCAAATTCGAAACTTTCCATAGTTTTTAATTTAAAATATAATAATTTTTTATATTTTTTATACGATATTACGGGACTTTTAAACAAATTATAAATTTCTGAAGGAACATAAATTTCAACATTTTTTGAATATAATATTTCATTTCTTAAAAACATGGCGGAAGGAAAATCTTTTGCCGGCAGCATACTGTTAAAATCGCTTGTTCTTTTTATCGTAACGGGAATTATGGACGAATTCTCCAATTGTTTTAAGTATTCGAGAGCTAAAATATTATTTGATTTATAAAATTCTTCTTTATCCATTCCTTTTAATAATAAAGTTTTTTTAATTGCGGCGGAATATGATATACCTGTTTTCATATTTTCTTTCAGCTTTAATTTAAAATCCTTTTCCGAAAATAATTTATTGATTTTCAATAAATTCGATATGTCGCCGCATTCGCTTCCGAAAGATAAATATTGCACATCGGGAATACTTTTTATTATATCTACCGCTCCTTTTGCAAAATATTCTGCCGAAGAAATTGAATAAGGTAATGGCAATTCTATGACTGCATCCGCACCGCATTTAATCGCCATTTCCGCCCGAATATGTTTTTCGTAAATTGCAGGTTCGCCTCTTTGAACATAGTTGCCGCTCATAATAACTATAATCAAATCGCTTTTTGTTATTTCTCTGGTTTTATCCAAATGATATTTGTGTCCGTTATGAAAAGGATTGTATTCTGCAACAATAGCTGAAATTTTCATTTAAAACTCCTTAAATTCCTTTTACTTTTGCGTATAAATAATGTACAATATATCTGTTGTTTTTATTATACAATTAAATGTATATATTTCAAAACGTTTTTAATATTATCTTGTTTAATAAGTTAATTAAAGGAGTCGATTATGTCTAAATTAATGGAATCAATTAAAGAAAAAGCAAGACAAGCAAATAAACGCATAGTGCTTGCCGAAGGTGAGGAAGAAAGAATAATTTTAGCTGCGGAAAAAATATCCAAAGAAAAAATCGCAAAAGTAACACTGCTTGGCGATGCGGAAGTTATAAAGAAAAAATGTCCCGCTGCTGACTTGTCGGAAGTAAACATAATTAATCCTAAAAATTCAGATTTAAAACAAAAATATGCCGATTTACTTTACGAATTGAGAAAAAATAAAGGTGTTACTCAAGAACAAGCTTACGCTATGACGGATAACTGTCTTTATTTCGGCGTTCTTATGATTAAGAACGGAGATTGTGACGGTATGGTTGCCGGTTCGATTAATTCAACGGGTGATGTTTTACGTCCTGCATTGCAGATAATCAAAACAGCAAAAGGCATATCCACCGTTTCAAGTTGTTTTATAATGTGTATGCCCGAAGATTGCAAATACGGTGAAAACGGTATATTAGTTTTCGGGGATTGTGCCGTAAATATTAATCCATCCAAAGAAGAATTGGCATCTATTGCAATTGCAAGTGCGGCTTCGGCAAAAAATATTGCCGGTATCACTCCTAAAGTAGCAATGTTGTCTTTTTCCACAAAGGGCAGTGCAAAACATGAATTTGTAGATAAAGTCAGAGAAGCTACCGAGCTTGTTAAAACGCTTGCTCCGGAAATAGAAGTGGACGGCGAGTTGCAAGCCGATGCGGCTTTGGTTGAGTCGGTAGGTGCTTTAAAATCTCCTGGTTCATCTGTTGCCGGTAAAGCAAATGTTTTAATCTTCCCCGATTTACAGGCAGGAAATATCGGATATAAACTAGTTCAGCGTCTTGCAAATGCGGAAGCAATAGGTCCTATATGCCAGGGAATGGCTATGCCGGTCAACGATTTATCAAGAGGTTGTAACGTAGAAGACGTTGTATGTGTTGCTGCCATAACCGCTGTTCAGGCTATAAAATAATTGTTTCGGAGGATTTTTATGAAAATTTTAGTTTTAAATGCAGGTAGTTCTTCTGTAAAATATCAATTATTTAATATGGACGACAATACGGTAATCGCAAAGGGCGGTTGCGAGCGTATAGGATTTGATGGTAGTTTTTTGACTCATAAACCTACGGGTAAAGATAGCGTAACAATTACAAAATCAATGCCAGACCATAAGGTAGCTATAAAAATGGTTATGGATGCATTGACTGATAAAAATCACGGTGTAATCGCTTCAATGAAAGAAGTTAACGCCGTAGGTCACAGAGTTCTTCATTCGGGTGGCGATTTTGACGGTTCCGTTCTTGTCGGAGATAATGAATTGAAAATTATGAAAAAAAATATCGAATTGGGACCGTTGCATATGCCTGCAAATATTATGGGCATTGAAGCCTGTATGGAAGTAATGCCTAACGTTCCTCAAGTTGCGGTATTTGATACGGCGTTTCACGCAACAATGCCTCCTAAAGCTTATATGTATGCGATTCCTTACTCAGACTATAAAAAATACAAAGTAAGAAAATACGGTTTCCACGGTACTTCGCATAAATTTGTAAGCGGAGAAGCAGCAAAATTTTTAAATAATAATAATTTAAAAACTGTTACCGCACATTTGGGTAACGGAGCTTCAATGGCAGCCGTAGTTAACGGTAAATGCGTAGATACTTCTATGGGACTTACTCCTTTGGAAGGTTTGGTTATGGGAACAAGGTCGGGCGATATCGATCCGGCATGTTGCGAATTCTTGATGAATAAAACAGGAATGAATATATCTGAAATGTTAACATATTTAAATAAAAAATCCGGTTTGTTGGGTGTTTCGGAATTTTCAAACGATTTCAGAGATGTTTTAAATGCAGCAAATCAAGGTAATGAAAAAGCAAAACTCGCAATCGATATGTTTGCTTACAGAGTAAAAAAATATATCGGTTCATATGCGGCAGCTATGGGCGGAATAGACTGTTTGGTATTTACCGGAGGTATTGCCGAACACAATTCGTTTATAAGGGAACAAATAACCGAAGGGCTTGAATTTTTAGGAATTGAAATCGATCATGTACTTTGCGAAAAGGCAACCGGAAGTCAAATTTCGGAAATTTCAAAGGCCGGCTCTAAATGCAAAGTTTTAGTTATTCCCACAAACGAAGAACTTGTTATTGCAAGAGAAACTCTCGATTTGATTTAATAAATTAATAAAATACGTTTAAATTATTTGACAAAATAATAAAATTTGATTATAATTATCAAGTCGTTTAAATGAGGTTGAAATGTTAATCGATGTTTTGCAGGCTCGGCTTTCTCCGGGGAAAAGATTTGAATTCGACGAATTTTATAATTTAAATAATGATATTTTAGATATTCATAATGCTAAATTCGTAAATCCCGTTGAAGTAAAAGGTAATTATTATTTTAATAATAAAACCGTTTTCGTAAATGCAAAAATCATTTACACTATTGAATTTTTATGTGACCGTTGTGCCGAAAAAGTTAACAGAACATATAAAATCGATTTATGCGAGCGTTTTGTAAAAACACAAGAAGATGATGCTTATTTGTACGATAAAGATATTATCAATCCGCAAAAGGCAATAGAAGACAACATAATTTTATCCTTGCCTATAGAAAAATTATGTTCGCCCGATTGTAAGGGTCTGTGTAAAATTTGCGGAACCAATCTCAACAAAAGTAAATGCGATTGTGATTCGGAAATTACGGTAAAACCGGACAATCCGTTCCAAATTTTGCAAAATTTAGAATTAGGAGGTGCTAATAATGGCAGTACCAAAGGGAAAGGTCTCAAAATCAAGAAGAGATAAGAGAGCAGCTAATTGGAAATTGGAAACCCCTTCGATGACTGAATGTCCTCAATGTCACACAATGAAGCAAAGTCATAGAGTTTGCCCTAATTGCGGATATTATAAGGGCGAAAAAGTTATTGAAATAAGAGAAAAGAAAAAAGAAGAAAATTAATAATTAAAAGATATCGTTTAACGGTATCTTTTTTTCTATTATAAAATAATACCAATTCTCAATCTTTTAATAATCTCATAAAATTTAAAAAAATTATATAAAAAATTTGATAATTTGATAATTTAATTTAAATTTATTGTACTCTAAGTTTTTTATTCATTTAATATTTAATTTTTGACTTGTTTTTTAAAAAATTGATTATATTTTTATTTTTTTATCATACTAACATAAACGGAATAATTATGTTAGATGCAAAAACACAAAAAATTTTAACAAAAATTTTAACTCAATGTAAAGACGGAGGGTATGCCGTAATATCGTATTCAGATTTATTGGAAGAGTGCGAATCGGAAAATTCCACCGAAGAAGTTAAACATACGGTAATGTTTTTAATTGAAAAAGAATTTTTGTCATGTAAATATTATGATGATGAAAATATTTGCATTATCCCTTTGCCAAAAGGCAGGCTGACAGAAGAAGAAATTTCGGAAAAGGATAAAAAAATTGACAATTTTAATAATAACTCTTTAAAAAAAATCTTTTTTATTTCTTTTTTGAGCAGTTTTTTGTCGTCTGCATTAATTTTTACAATATTATTTATTCTTTTTAGGTGCTTTTATGCTTAACAGAAAAGAAAAAATCGTCATGCGCTTTATATATGACGAATGTAATAATAAAGAATCCTGCCTTTTACCTTTTGAAAAACTTTTTTCTTTTGTAAATGAAAGGAAAGATATTGACGAACAAGAATTGAATAAAATTTTAACCGATTTAGAATACGACGATTATTTCGACGTAATATATTCGGAAAGAAAAGGCGAAAAATTTATCTGCATAACAATGCACAATAAAGGCAAAGGATTTTTAAGAGAATTAAAACAGTTTAAACGTACCCTTTATTTTAAAATAGCATTATCTTTAGGAGGTGCTGTTTTGGCTTTTATTTTAACTAAAATTTTAGTATCTATTTTTTAAATTTAATAAAACCCATAATATTTCAAATTAGTTGCCATAATTAATAAAATATTGTATAATATATTCAAATATAAAAAGGAAAATGATATGAAAATTATTTTAGATGTTTTTGGCGGCGATTATGCACCTTCGGAAATTGTTAAAGGTGCGATTTTTGCTTTAAAAGAATTAAATAACGATGTTATAATAGTTTTAAGCGGAAGCGAAGAAGAGATCCGCAAAGAATTAAGTCAATATGAATACGATAAAACACGCATTGAAATCATAAACGCTAAAGATGTAATAACAAACGACGATATTCCTACATTGGCTATCAAACAAAAAAAAGAATCTTCTATTGTGGTCGCATTGGATTATTTAAAAAATAATAGCGACGCAATAGGTTTGGTTTCTGCCGGAAGTACTGGTGCGGTGTTAACGGGGAGTATTTTAAAAATAGGGAGAATTAAGGGAATATCAAGACCTGGTCTTGCACCTATTCTTCCCACCATTAATAATGAAAACGTAATGTTGATAGATTGCGGAGCCAACATGGATTCGAAACCTATTTATCTTGCTCATTTTGCATTGATGGGATCAGCATATATGCGTTCGGTTTACAATATTAAAAATCCTAGAGTAGCATTATTGTCTGTGGGCGTGGAAGATAAGAAAGGTAATGAATTGACTCACGAAGCTTTTAAACTTTTAAAACAGTTACCCATTAATTTTGTAGGTAATATGGAAGCAAGAGATATGCTTTCGGGCAATTACGATGTTGTAGTTTCCGACGGATTTATGGGAAATGTAGCTTTAAAATCTTTAGAAGGTATGGCTGAAAATTTATTTAAATTAATTAAACAATCCATAACGGCAACATTTGCAAGAAAGATAGGCGCTGCAATTTTAAAACCTGCTCTTAAAGAAATAGCCAATAAAATGGATTATAAAAATAGCGGAGGAGCCGTTTTTTTGGGTATAGATAAAATAATAGTCAAATCCCACGGTTCTTCTAAATATAAATCCGTTGCGGCTTCCATTAAACAGGTTTTATCTATGCATCAATCCGATTTAATATCAAATATAAAAGATGATTTAAGTAAAATAGATTTAAATATTGATTCAGCTCAAAATAATTAGCGGAATAAATAAATGGATTATACAACGGTTTATAATAAATTAAATTATCAATTTAAAAACAAAAAACTATTAATAACGGCATTAACTCATTCTTCAGCGGTTGTCAAAGATTTTTTAAGTTCATATGAACGATTGGAATTTTTAGGCGATTCGCTTTTAAATTTTGTGGTAGCCGAGTTTTTATATAATAAATTTCCTTTAAAAAAAGAAGGAGAATTAACTTATTTGCGGTCATCTCTGGTTAACGAAGAAATATTGTCTGCCGTCATAGATAGGTTAGATTTGTATAAGCATATTATAAAAAGCTCGGGACTTGAAGATGCAGGTAAAACAAAAATAAGTTGCGATATTTTCGAATCCATAACCGGAGCAATCTATCTCGACGGAGGCATGGAGGCGGCAAAACAATTTATTCTTTCCTCCATAGATATAGATAAAATTTTATCAAATAAGGAAATTCGGGATTTTAAGTCCGATTTGCAAATTTACGCACAGAAACATCATTTCGAATTACCTTGTTATATAATCAACAAAACAGACGAAAGCTTCAATTGTGAAGTCAGAATTAACGGAAAAACGCTGGGATATGGTACCGGCAGAACAAAAAAAGATGCAGAAAAAAAAGCTGCGGAAGCAGCATTAACTGTAATAGAAGGGGATCTATGACTTTTAAAAAATTAGAAATGTACGGCTTTAAATCTTTCGCCGACAAAACAGCAATTGAATTTAATAACGGTATGACGGCTATAGTCGGTCCTAACGGTTGCGGTAAAAGCAATATTGCCGATTCCGTCCGTTGGGTTTTAGGAGAACAAAGCGCAAAGCAATTGCGTGGTTCTAATATGAAGGATGTAATTTTTAAAGGAACCGAAAAGAGAAAAGAAATGTCGTTTTGTGAAGTTTCTCTTTATTTTGATAATTCAGATAACGAATTGCCGACCGAATATAAAGAAGTCGTTGTGTCAAGAAAACTATATAGAGACGGGCAGAGTGAATATTTAATAAATAAAAAAATCGTTCGTTTGAAAGACGTAGTTGCCATAATGCACGATATTGGTCTCGGAAAAGAAGGTTATTCTATAATCGGGCAAGGTAAAATAGATGAAGTTTTAAGCGCAAAACCGGATGACAGACGTTTTATTTTTGAAGAAGCTGCCGGAGTTGCTAAATTTAAACAAGATAAAAACGAATCAGAAAGGGCATTATTAAGGACGGAAGATAAACTTTCCCGTTTAAATGATATAATCTATGAAATGGAAAGAAATCTTACTCCGTTAGAAGAGCAGGCAAAAACCGCTAAAAAATATTTTGAGCTAAGAGATAAAGCCAGATATTACGATTTAAATAATTATATATATCAATATGAACACATAGCGCAAGATAAAGCTGTTATAGATAACAAAATTAAAGCATATAACGAAGAGTTAGATGCAAAAAATAAAGCTGTGGCGGCGATAGATAAAAAATATGAACAATTATTGAATAAAAATTCGGAAATTGATTTCGAAATTAAAAATTTGCATGAAAAGGAAATTGCATTATCTATCGGCTTGGAGCAGGAAAAAAGCGAACGTAATTTAATAGAGCAGGAAATTAAACATTTATCGGACAGAAAAGTCGAATTATTGACCGAATTAGAACAAAACAAAGTGGCGCAAACCATTATCTCAACTAATATAGAAAACGAAAAGCTATCTTTGGAAAAACTAAAATCGGAGAATTTTTCAACCGGTGA